>NZ_JBEXIA010000011.1:0-201031 GCF_040608335.1 Micromonospora sp. NPDC005194
GGGTTGCCTGGGTGGGGGGGTGTGGGGGTGGGGGGGGTGGGGGGGGGGGGCGACCGGGCCCGGCTCCGGGCGGTCAGGCTTGATCCCTGCGCCGGACACGGTCGCCCCCAGCCCGCGCTGGTCGCCGTCCGTGCGTTCGCTGCTGACGCCGTTCGTGGAGTGGGCTGGGTCGTGCGTGCGTTCGGGTTGGCGTGCCGTTCGTGGTCGGGGCGGGTCCTGGTGCGTGTGCTCGCTGCTGGCGCCGTTCGTGGTCTGGGCTGGGTCCTGCGTGCGTTCGGGCTGGCGTGGCCGTTCGTGGTTCGTGTTGGGTTGCCGTCCGTGCGGTCGGGGTTGGGTTGGCCGTTCGTGGTCCGGGCTGGGCGGCTGTCGGTGTGTTCGTCGCTGGGCGCGGTGGTCGCTGGCGCGTGCGGGGGTGGCCGCAATGTGCTCCTGCCCCGATGGAAAGGCGGTCGCCTCTTGATCGACTCGGGTTCCAGGAAGTCGGGGTGTCGTGGGCGCCGGGACAGCCCGACTTCCTGGAACCCGAGTCGATCTGGTCGTGCTGCCCGTCTAACGCCCCCGGAGGTGGCGAAAATCGCGGGCATTCACCCTTTTTGTCAACCGCGCTGGACCGAAGCGGCACGTACGCCGAGGGTGCGGCGGCATGATCGACTCCGTTTCGCCGATGCGGCGGCATCCCAGCCCTCGGATACCGCCGCATCGGCGATATGGAGTGGATCTTGCGCTCGGGCCAGGCCCACCGGGCCAGGGCCGGGGCGGGGCGGGCCGGAGTCGGACCGGGACGGTCGCTGCGTTCGGCGGGTGCCCACCGAACGCCTGACCGCCGTGCCCCGAGGGTCGGGGCACGGCGGTCAGGGGTGGCCAGGAGTGGCTAGAAAGGGCCGGGTTGGCCGGGGCGGCGGGTCAGGAGCCGGGGGTGTTGCCGCCCTTCGTGGTGGCCGCGAGGTAGTCGCGGTTGAGCCGGCCGATCGTGTTCAGCGGAATGCCCTTCGGGCAGACCACCGTGCACTCGCCGGCGTTGGTGCAGCCGCCGAAACCGGCCTCGTCGTGCGCGTCGACCATGCCGATCACCCGGGTGTAGCGCTCCGGCTGGCCCTGCGGCAGCAGCGAGAGCTGGGTGAGCTTGGCGGCGGTGAAGAGCATGCCGGAGCCGTTCGGGCAGGCCGCCACGCACGCGCCGCAGCCGATGCAGGCGGCCGACTCGAAGGCGGCGTCCGCGTTGGCCTTGGCGACCGGGGTGGAGTGCGCCTCGGGTGCGCTGCCGGTCGGCGCGGTGATGTAGCCACCGGCAGCGATGATCTTGTCGAAGGCGCCCCGGTTGACCACCAGGTCCTTGATGACCGGGAAGGCGCTGGCCCGCCACGGTTCGATGTCGATCGTCTCGCCGTCGGTGAACTGCCGCATGTGCAGTTGGCAGGCGGTGGTGCCGCGCTGCGGCCCGTGCGCGTCACCGTTGATCATCAGGCCGCACATGCCGCAGATGCCTTCGCGGCAGTCGTGGTCGAACGCCACCGGGTCCTCGCCGTCGAGGATCAGCCGCTCGTTGAGCACGTCGAGCATCTCCAGGAACGACATGTCCGGGGACACGTCGTTGACCGGGTAGGTCACCATCCGACCCTTGTCCTCAGGGCCCTTCTGGCGCCAGATGCGCAGGGTCAGGTTCACTTGTAGCTCCGCTGCGTGGGGTGGACGTATTCGAACTTCAGGTCTTCCTTGTGCAGGACCGAGGGCTCACCGGTGGCGGTGAACTCCCAGGCCGCCACGTACGCGAACCGGTCGTCGTCGCGCTGCGCCTCACCGTCGGGGGTCTGGTGCTCGGCCCGGAAGTGCCCTCCGCAGGACTCCTCGCGGTGCAGGGCATCGATGCACATCAGCTCGGCCAGCTCGAAGAAGTCGGCTACCCGGCCGGCCTTCTCCAGCGACTGGTTCAGCTCCTCGCCCGTGCCGGACACCTTGACCCGCTGCCAGAACGCGTCGCGCAGGTCGCGGATCTCGCCGATCGCCTTGCGCAGCCCGGCCTCGCTGCGCTCCATGCCGCAGTGCTCCCACATGATCTGGCCCAGCTCACGGTGGAAGGAGTCCACGGTCCGGTCCCCGTTGACGGCCAGCAGCCGCTGGATCCGGTCCTCGACGTCGGTACGCGCCTCGACCGCCGCCGGGTGGCTGGCGTCGACCTTCTCCAGCGGGCCCGAGGCCAGGTAGTTGGCGATCGTGGTGGGCAGCACGAAGTAGCCGTCGGCCAGGCCCTGCATCAGCGCCGAGGCGCCGAGGCGGTTCGCGCCGTGGTCGGAGAAGTTCGCCTCGCCGATCACGAACAGGCCCGGGATGCTCGACTGGAGGTCGTAGTCGACCCACAGGCCGCCCATCGTGTAGTGCACGGCGGGGTAGATCCGCATCGGCACCTCGTACGGGTCCTCGCCGGTGATCCGCTCGTACATCTCGAAGAGGTTGCCGTACTTTGCCTCGATGGCGTTGCGGCCCAGCCGGCCGATCGCGTCGGCGAAGTCGAGGTAGACGCCGAGCTTGGTCGGCCCGACGCCCCGACCCTCGTCGCACACGTTCTTCGCGGCGCGGGAGGCGATGTCGCGGGGGACCAGGTTGCCGAAGGAGGGGTAGATCCGCTCGAGGTAGTAGTCCCGCTCGTCCTCCGGAATGTCGCGCGGGTTGCGGTCGTCGCCCTTGGTCTTCGGCACCCAGACCCGGCCGTCGTTGCGCAGCGACTCGCTCATCAGCGTCAGCTTCGACTGGTGGTCGCCGGAGACGGGGATGCAGGTCGGGTGGATCTGCGTGTAGCAGGGGTTGGCGAAGTACGCGCCCTTGCGGTGCGCCCGCCAGGTGGCGGTGACGTTGCAGCCCTTGGCGTTGGTAGAGAGGTAGAAGACGTTGCCGTAGCCGCCGGAGGCGAGCACGACCGCGTCGGCCATCTCGGTGCTGATCTCGCCGGTGACCAGGTCCCGGACGACGATGCCGCGGGCCTTGCCGTCGACGATGACCAGCTCCAGCATCTCGTGCCGGGAGTTCATCTCGACGTTGCCCAGGCCGATCTGCCGCTCCAGAGCCTGGTACGCGCCGAGCAGCAGCTGCTGGCCCGTCTGACCCCGGGCGTAGAAGGTGCGCTGCACCTGGGCGCCACCGAAGGATCGGGTGTCCAGCAGGCCGCCGTACTCGCGGGCGAACGGCACGCCCTGGGCGACGCACTGGTCGATGATGTTGACCGACACCTCGGCCAGGCGGTGCACGTTCGACTCCCGGGAGCGGAAGTCGCCGCCCTTGACGGTGTCGTAGAACAGCCGGTGCACCGAGTCGCCGTCGTTGCGGTAGTTCTTCGCGGCGTTGATGCCGCCCTGCGCGGCGATCGAGTGCGCCCGGCGCGGGCTGTCCTGGTAGCAGTAGGACTTGACGTGGTAGCCCTGCTCGGCCAGCGTCGCCGCGGCCGAGCCGCCGGCCAGGCCGGTGCCGACCACGATCACGGTCATCTTGCGGCGGTTGGCCGGGTTGACCAGCTTGGCCTCGAAGCGCCGGGTCTCCCAGCGCTTCTCGATCGGGCCGGCGGGAGCCTTCGTGTCGGCGATCGGGTCGCCCTGGGTGAAGAGTTCCATGTCAGGACACCAATCCGGTGAGAACGGCGAACGGGACCACCAGGTATCCGGCGCAGAGCACCACGGCGAAGACGAGCGCGGCGTTGCGCGCCCGACGCTCGCCCCGGGGCGTCTGCTGGCCGAGGCTGCGGAACGCGCTGAACGCGCCGTGGCGCAGGTGGAAGCCGAGCGTGACGATCGCCAGGGTGTAGAAGAGCGTGACGTACCAGCGCTCCGGCGCGAAGTCGGCGACGACGTTGCCGTAGGGCTTGCCCTCGTTGCCGACCGGGTTGAGCGTGCCGGTGGTCAGGTCCAGGAGGTGGTAGATCACGAACAGCAGGATGATCACGCCACCCCAGCGCATGGTGCGGGCCGCGTAGCTGCCCCGGACCTTCTTGCGGTGGGCGTACTTCACCGGTCGGGCGGCGCGGGCGCGCAACGCCAGCACGGTGGCGGCCCAGATGTGGGCGACGACGGCCACCACGAGGACGGTGCGCAGGATCCAGAGGAACCAGACACCGGGCAGCAGCGGCTTGCCGATGTCGCGCAGCCAGTGCGCGTAGTGGTCGAACGAGGTCTCCCCCGTGAACACCTTCAGGTTCCCGAGCATGTGCGCGATCAGGAACAGCACCAGCAGGATGCCCGTCACCGCCATGACGGCCTTGAGGCCGACGTTCGAGCGAATGGGCGACCGAGTTTTCGTCATTACCACGGGACCGACGCTAGGAGCACTTCGATCAGTCGTCCAATGCATCAAACTCGTAGCATTAATAGCTTTAGGCTATGTAGATGCAGCTCCATCAGCTCCGGTACTTCGTTGCGGTGGCCGAAGTACGACATTTCACCCAAGCCGCCGACATCGTCGGCATCACTCAGCCTTCTCTCAGTAAGCAAATTCACGCCCTGGAGACCGACCTCGGAGCGCCGCTGTTCGAGCGGGTAAGGGGCAACATCGCCCTCACCGCGGCCGGCGAGGTGCTCCTGCCGTTGGCGACCCGGATCCTCGCCGACGTGGAGACCGCGACCCGGGAGGTGCAGGAGTTGGTCGGGCTCCGGCGGGGTCGCGTCCGGCTCGGCGCGACCCCGAGCCTCGCCACCTCGCTCGCCCCGCCGGTGCTGCGCCGGTTCCGCGACGCGCATCCCACCGTCGACCTGCGCGTCGAGGAGGGCGGCTCGCAGGATCTCGTCCGGAACCTGCTCCGCGGTGACCTCGACCTGGCCCTGATCATCATGCCGGCCCAGGGCGCGGACCCGGGCCTGCGGGTCGACCCGATCCTGCGGGAGAGCCTGGTGGTGGCCTCGGTGGGGGAGGTGCCCACCGCGTCGCCGACCGGCGAGCTGCGCATCACCGACCTGCGCGACCAGCCGATGGTGATGTTCCGAGAGGGCTACGACCTGCGCGACGCAACCATCCAGGCGTGCCGCGAGGCGGGCTTCGAACCGAGCTTCGCGGTGGACGGCGGTGAGATGGACGCGGTGCTCAGCTTCGTCGAGGCGGGGCTGGGCATCGCGCTCGTGCCGGGCATCGTGCTGGCCCGCAGGCCGGGCGTGCGGATCACGCCCCTCGCTCCGCCCGGGGTGCGGCGGACCATCGCGGTGGCCCGCCGCCGCGACATCGTGCCGACCCACGCGGGTCGGGAACTGCGGCGGATCCTGCTCGACTACATCCAGTCGGCGATCGACCGGGGCGAGCTGCCGCCCGGCGTGGAACCACTGTGAAGCCCTCAGGCCCGGCCGGCCGCCGTCGCGTCCGGCCGGTCCGTCGGTCTCAGCGGCCCTCGGCGTCGTCCATCGCCCGGTAGATCCGCTGTTCGGAGACGGGGTACGGGGTGCCCAGCGCCTGGGCGAAGACGTTCACCCGCAACTCCTCGATCATCCAGCGGATCTGCCGGACGGCCGCCTCCTGCCGGCGTGCCGGCGGCAGGGCGGCGAGCAGGTCGTCGTACTCCTTCTGCACCGCCGCGATCCGGTCCTGCTGCTGCCGGTCCCGCTGGGGGTTGCCGCCCAGGCGGTCCAGCCGGCGCTCGATGGCGGTCAGGTAGCGCAGCAGGTCGGGCAGGCGGGCGTACCCGGTCTCGGTGATGAAACCGGCGTGCACCAGCCCGGCGAGCTGCTTGCGGATGTCGGCGAGCGCGGCCACCACGGCGAGGTTGCGGGTGGCGCCGAGTCGCTGCTCGACGGCGTACGCGGCGGCGAGGACCCGGCGGACCCGGTCCATCACCTCGACGACAGTGTCGACCAGGTCGGCGCGAACCTTCTCGCGCAGCGCCGCGAACCCCTCGGCGTCCCACGCCGGGCCACCGGCGTCCTCGATCAGCCGGTCGATGGCCGCGCCCGCCGCGTCCTCGATCAGCTCCTGCACGCCGCCGTGCGGGTTGCGACTCAGCGCCAGCTTCGCCTCGTTGCTGAGCCGGCCCTGAAGGAACCGGGCCGGGGACGGCACGGTGAGCCGCAGCAGCCGGCGGGTACCCGCCCAGTGCGCCGCCTCCGCCTCGGCGGGGGAGTCGAACACCTTCACCCCGACCGTGGCACCCTCGTCGACAAGCGCCGGGTACGCGGTCACCGCGTAACCGGCGCGCACCTGCTCGATGGTCCGAGGCAGGGTGCCGATGCTCCACTCGCGCAGCCCCGTCCGGGCGACCTCCGGCGCGGCGGCCGCCACCACCTGGCGTACCTCCTGGCGCAGTTGGCGTTGCAGGGCCGGCAGGTCCTTGCCCTCGGCGACCGGCTTCTCGTCGGCGTCGAGCACCCGGAAGGTGACCCGCAGGTGTGCCGGCAGCTTGCCCGGCTCCCAGGCGTCGCGGGGCACGGTGACGCCGGTCATCCGCCGCAGTTGGCGGGTGAGCGCGTCCAGCAACGGCTCCTCGCCGGGTGTGATCGCGGCGAGCGCGGCCCGCGCGTAGTCCGGCACCGGCACGAAGTTGCGGCGGATCGCCTTGGGCAGCGAGCGGATCAGCGCGATCACCGTCTCCTCGCGCAGCCCCGGCACCTGCCAGTCGAACGTCTCCGCCGGCACCTGGTTGAGCAGCGGCAGCGGGATGTCCACGGTGACACCGTCGGTCGGCGTGCCCGGCTCGAAGCGGTAGGTCAGCGGCAGACTCACCCCGTCGGCCTGCCACTCGTCGGGGTAGTCGCTCTCGTCCACCCCGGCCCGGCCGTCGTTGATGAGCAGTTCGCGGGTGAAGGTGAGCAGGTCGGGCTGGTCCCGGCGGGTGTTCTTCCACCAGCTGTCGAAGTGCCGGCCGGAGGACACGTCGGCCGGAATCCGCTGGTCGTAGAAGCCGAAGATGGTTTCGTCGTCGACCAGGATGTCCCGGCGTCGCGCCCGGCTCTCCAGCTCCTCGATTTCGGCGAGCAGCCGCTTGTTGTCCGCCCAGAACTGGTGGTGGGTCTGCCAGTCGCCCTCCACGAGGGCGTGCCGGATGAACAACTCCCGGCTCAGCGTCGGGTCGATCCGCCCAAAGTTGACCTTGCGGGAGGTGACCAGCGGGACGCCGTACAGGGTGACCTTCTCGTAGGCCATCACCGCGGCCTGCTTCTTCTCCCAGTGCGGCTCGCTGTAGCTGCGCTTGACCAGGTGTTGTGCGAGCGGCTCGACCCACTCCGGCTCGACCCGGCCGGCGATGCGGCCCCAGAGCCGGGAGGTCTCCACCAACTCGGCGGCCATCACCCAGCGCGGCGGCTTCTTGAACAATGCCGAGCCGGGGAAGAGCGCGAACTTCGCGCCCCGCGCTCCCAGGTACTCGTGCTTCTGGGTGTCCTTCAGCCCGATGTGCGACAGCAGACCCGGCAGCAGCGACTGGTGCACCTTCGGGGTGTCGATCTCCTCCGGCAGGTCCGCGCCACCGCGCCGGCCCCGGCCGGCATCCGCCTCGTCCGAGGTGTCGCGCGCCGGCCGCCCACCCCGCCGGTCGCTCTCCGCCGGGGTACGCAGCACCTGGCGCAACTGGCTGACGATGTCCTGCCACTCGCGGATCCGCAGGTAGTTCAGGTACTCCGCCTTGCACATCCGGCGGAACGCGCTGGACGACAGCTCCCGCTGCTGCTCGCGCAGGTAGCGCCACAGGTTGAGGTACGCGACGAAGTCCGACTCCTTGTCGGCGAACCGGGCGTGCGCCTGGTCGGCCTGGGCCTGCTTCTCCGCCGGCCGTTCGCGCGGGTCCTGGATGGAGAGCGCGGCGGCGATCACCAGCACCTCGGTGGCGCAACCGTTGCGTTCGCCCTCGACCACCATCCGGGCCAGGCGGGGGTCGACCGGTAGCTGGGCCAGCCGCCGGCCCAGCGCGGTGAGCCGCTTCGCCGGGTCGGCCTCGGTCGGGTCCAGCGCGCCCAGCTCGTGCAGCAGGTTGACGCCGTCGGTGATGTTGCGCTTGTCCGGCGGGTCGATGAACGGGAACGCCGCCAGGTCGCCGAGCCCGATCGCGGTCATCTGGAGGATGACCGACGCCAGGTTGGTGCGCAGGATCTCCGGGTCGGTGAACTCGGGGCGGGACAGGAAGTCCTGCTCGTCGTAGAGGCGGATGCAGATGCCGTCGGACGTCCGCCCGCAGCGGCCCTTGCGCTGGTTGGCCGACGCCTGGGAGACCGGCTCGATCGGCAGCCGCTGCACCTTGAGCCGACTGGAGTAGCGGGAGATGCGGGCGGTGCCCGGGTCGACCACGTACTTGATCCCGGGCACGGTCAGCGAGGTCTCCGCGACGTTGGTGGCGAGCACCACCCGGCGCGAGCTGTGCGCGGCGAAGACCCGGTGCTGCTCGGCGCTGGACAGCCGGGCGTACAGCGGCAGGATCTCGGTGCCGAGCAGGGAGCGCTTCTTCTGTACCAGCTTGCCCAGCGCGTCGGCGGTGTCGCGGATCTCCCGCTCGCCGCTGAGGAAGACCAGGATGTCGCCGGGGCCCTCGGCGGCCAGCTCCTCGACGGCGTCGCCGATCGCCTGGATCTGGTCGCGGACGTTCTCCTCGTCGCCGTCGCCCTCCTCCTCGCCGTCGGCGACCTCGACCAGCGGCCGGTAGCGCACCTCCACCGGGTAGGTGCGCCCGGAGACCTCGACCACCGGCGCGGGCACGCCCTGCGGCTCGTCGGCCGTGGGCGGGCCGGCGAAGTGCCGGGCGAAGCGGTCGGTCTCGATGGTCGCCGAGGTGATGATCACCTTGAGGTCGGGACGCCGGGGCAGCAGCTCCCGCAGGTACCCGAGGATGAAGTCGATGTTGAGGCTGCGCTCGTGCGCCTCGTCGATGATCAACGTGTCGTACTGGCGCAGCATCCGGTCGGTCTGCAACTCGGCCAGCAGGATGCCGTCGGTCATCAGCTTGACCAGGCTGCGCTCGCTGACCTGGTCGGTGAAGCGCACCTTGTAGCCGACCACGTCACCCAGCTCGGTGCCCAGCTCGTCGGCGATGCGGTCGGCCACCGTCCGGGCGGCCAACCGCCGAGGCTGGGTGTGCCCGATCAGGCCGTGCACCCCGCGCCCCAGCTCCAGGCAGATCTTGGGGATCTGGGTCGTCTTGCCGGAGCCGGTCTCGCCGGCCACGATCACCACCTGGTGATCACGGATGGCGGCGGCGATGTCGTCCTTGCGCTCGCTGACCGGCAACCCGGCCGGGTACGTGATCACCGGCACCGCCGCCCGCCGGGCAGCCAGCCGTTGCTCGGCCCGGGTCAGCTCGGCGGTGATCTCGGTCAGCGCCGCCTCCCGGCGCTGCGGGTCGCGCAGCTTGCGGGCACCGTCGAGGCGCCGCTGGAGCCGGCGCTGGTCGCGGAACATCAGGGGAGTGAGGCGGCGGTGCAGCTCGCGGACGGGATCGGTCGCGGCGGAGGCGGCTGGATTCTGCATGTCGTGCCCAAGGATAGGCAGCGCGGCGGCGGATCGCCCCTGGGTTACCGCGCGAGGGGTGCGGCAGCGCGGGGACGGCCGTCTAGAGTTGCGGCCGACGTCGAGCGCTGGGGGGCCGGGATGGAGCTGCGGGACACCGACCGGGCGTTGGTGCAGGCCGCCACGGCGGTCGCCAAACTGCGGTGCCGCAGCCAGCGCCATACCGGCGCGTCGGCCGCCCGGACCGCCGACGGGCGGGTGTTCTCCGGCGTGAACGTCCAGCACGACAAAGGGGACATCTGCGCGGAACTGGTCGTGATCGGCACCGCCGCCACGCAGGGCGTGACCGAGTTGGAGACGATCGTCACGGTCACCGACCGGGGACGCGAGGTCGTCGAGCCGTGCGACCGGTGCGGGCAGGTGCTCGCCGCCTACTTTCCGTCGCTGCGGGTGATCGTCGGCGAGGGGGACGACCTGCGGGTGGTCCCGATCGAGGGCCTGCTCGGCTGACGAGCTCGGCTGGCCTCAGTCGCCGGAGGCCGCCTCCAGCATCGACCGGGGCATCGGCACGCTCTCGAACCGCACGTTGCCCTCCGGCACCATCCAACTCGTCACCCGTGCGACGAGCAGGCCGGCGCGGACGGCCGGATCGTCGGCGTAGAGCGCGCGCACCTCGTCCGGGGAGATCGAGAACACGACGAAGCCCCGTAGCTGGCCGTCGTCGGCGTCCAGGAACGGCCCGGCCGCCAGCACCAGCCCCTGCTCCACGAACCCCGCCTGGTGGGCCAGGTGGGCGCTCTGCACCCGGTCGATCGCCTCCGGTGGCAGGTCCGGCGGATCCGACGGCCGGACCAGGAGGACGACCGTGTGCTGGTCGAATCGCATGGTCACACCCTATGGCGCGATGGGCGCGGCGGCCGGGGACGGCGCGAACCGGAGGCGTCCGCTTCGGTATCGACCGACGCCGGTTAGGTCACTTTCTGCAGGTCGGCTAAGGTTAGGCGAACCTAAGCTCGAACGTGCAGGAGACTCGTGACCACCCTCGTCGACCGGCCGACGCCGGCCCGCAACCGGTCCGGTGCCCGTACCGGCCGACGGGTGGCCGTCACCGTCGGGGCGGCACTGGTGCTGCTGCTCGCCGTGCTGGCGAGCTTCGCGCTGGGCAGCCGGCCACTCGGTGTGGATGCGGTCTGGCACGCCCTCGTCGCGCCGGACGGCAGCGACGCGAGCACGATCGTCCGGGAACTGCGCATGCCGCGTACCGCCCTGGGCCTCGCTGTCGGGCTCGCGCTCGCCGTGGCCGGGGTGCTGTTCCAGGCGCTCACCCGCAACCCCCTCGCCGAGCCCCGCATCCTCGGCATCAGCGCCGGCGCGTCGTTCGGCGTGGTGCTCGCCATCTCCGTCTTCGGCGTCGGCACACTCGCCGGCTACGTCTGGTTCGGCATCGCCGGGGCACTGGTCGCCGGGCTGCTGGTCTTCGCCATCGCCAGCCGGGCCCGCGAGGGCGCGAGCCCGGTCACCCTCGCGCTGGTCGGCGCGGCGCTCGACGCCAGTCTCGCCTCCGGGGTGTACGCGCTGCTCAGTATCGACGCCCGCACCTTCGAGGAGTACCGGTTCTGGGTCGTCGGCGGGTTGGCCGGCCGGGACCTCGGCGTCACCGCCCAGGTGTTGCCGTTCGTCCTCGTCGGGCTGCTGCTGGCGGCGCTGGTGGCCCGGGGCCTGGACGCGCTGGCTCTCGGCGACGACGTGGCCCGAGGGCTGGGCCACCGCATCGGGCTGGTCCGCCTCACCGGTGGCCTCGCCGCGGTGCTGCTGACCGGCGCCGCGGTGGCCGCCGCCGGACCGGTCGCCTTCGTCGGGCTGGCCGTGCCGCACCTGGCCCGCGCCCTGGTCGGCGCGGACCACCGCTGGACCCTCGCCGTCTCCGCCCTGCTCGGGCCCGCGTTGCTGCTCGGCGCCGACGTCGTCGGCCGACTCGTCGCCCCGCCCGGCGAGATACCGGCCGGGATCATCACCGCCCTGCTCGGCGCGCCGCTGCTGGCCGTGCTGGTCCGCCGCGCCCGGGTGGTGACCGCGTGACGACCACCCAGCGCCCGGTCCCCGGCCCGGCCGGCCCCGCCGCCTCGGCCGGTGGCGGCTCCGCACGGCTGCCGGGGCGGTCACTGCTGCGGGTCGGCCCGGTCAGCCTGCAGATCCGCCGCCGGGCGGTGCTGGTCGCCGCCGCGCTGACCGTGCTGCTCCTGCTCGCGATGCTGCTCAGCCTGTCCCTGGGCACCCCGTACGTCGCCCCGGCCGACGTGCTGCGCGCGCTCTCCGGCGCTGGCACCCCGTACGACCTCGTTGTCCTTGATCTGCGGTTGCCCCGGATCGTGCTGGCTGCGGTGGCCGGGGCGGCCTTCGGCGTGGCCGGCACGCTGATCCAGAGCGTGGCGCGCAACCCGCTCGCGAGCCCGGACGTCATCGGCATCACCCAGGGCGCCGGCCTCGCCGCGACCGTGGCGCTGACCAGCGGTGCGGCGGCGGTGCTGGTGGCGCCGAGCGCGCTGGTCGGCGGCCTGCTGGCGGCGGTGCTGCTGTTCGCCCTCGGCGCCCGGCACGGACTGGCCGCGCAGCGGTTCGTCCTCGCCGGCGTGGCGGTCGCGTTCGCCTTCCGGGCGCTCACCGAGGTGGTCATGCTCACCGCCGACCCGATCGACGGCCTGCGGGCGCAGATCTGGCTGATCGGCACCCTCGCCGGCAAGGGCTGGACCGAGGCCGGCTGGATCGCCGGCACCCTGCTGGTGCTGCTGCCGGTGCTGGCCTGGGCCGGCTGGGCCCTGAACAGCACCGCCCTGGACGACGACACCGCGCGCGGCGTCGGGCTGCGTCCGGTGGCCCGCCGGATCGGGCTCGCCGGCACCGGCGTGCTCGTCGCCGCCATGGTCACCGCCCAGGTCGGCGCCGTCGACTTCGTGGCGCTCGTCGCACCTCAACTGGCCCGCCGGCTGGTCCGCGCCGAACGGCCCCCGCTGGTCTGCGCCGCGCTGCTCGGCGCGCTGCTGCTGGTGCTGGCCGACCTGGCCGGTCGGCGGCTGTTCGCACCCACCCAACTGCCGGCCGGTGTGCTGACCGCCGCGATCGGCGGCCCGTACCTGATCTTCCTGTTGCTTCGTGGACGGCGGCCGTCGTCGTGACGCCCTCAAGGAGTCGTGTGATGCTCTCCACCCGCGACCTGGTCGTCGGCTACGACGAGAGGACCGTGCTCGACGGGCTCACCCTGGACCTGCCGACCGACGCGTTCACCGTCATCGTCGGCCCCAACGCCTGCGGCAAGTCCACCCTGCTGCGCACGATGGCCCGGCTGCTCACCCCGCGACGCGGCACGGTCCTGCTGGACGGCGCCGCCATCCGTGACCTGCCCACCCGCGACGTGGCCCGTCGGCTCGGCGTCCTGCCGCAGAGCCCGCTGGTGCCCGAGGGCGTCACCGTGGCCGACCTGGTCGGGCGCGGCCGACAGCCGTACCAGCGGTGGTGGCGGCAGTGGTCGTCGTCCGACGGCGCGGCGGTGGACGAGGCGATGACCATGGCGGACGTGGCCGACCTGGCCGACCGGCCGGTGGACAGCCTCTCCGGCGGCCAGCGGCAACGCGTGTGGATCGCCATGACCCTGGCCCAGGACACCGACGCCCTGCTGCTGGACGAACCGACCACCTTCCTCGACCTGGCCCACCAGGTGGAGGTGCTGGACCTGCTGCACCGGCTACGCGTCGAGCGCGGCCGCACCGTGGTCGCCGTGCTGCACGACCTCAACCAGGCCGCCCGCTACGCCGACCACCTGATCGCGATGCGCGCCGGCGCGGTGGTGGCCGCCGGGCCGCCCCGGGAGATCCTCACCGCGGACCTGGTCCGGGACGTCTTCGGGCTGGCCTGCGTCGTCGTCCCCTGCCCGGTGACCGGTGCGCCGCTCGTGGTGCCCGCGCACACCGGCGGCCCCGCCGCCCGGCCGTCGGGCCCTGGTGCCCCGTCCGCTGACGCGGGCGACTCGGTTGCCGCGTCCGCTGACGCGGGCGACCCCGATTCGTCGACGGCGTCCGTCCCGGACGCCCGACCCGCCACCGGCGACGCGGCGACCCCGCTCGCCGGCACGTACCCCTCGAAAGGACTCTGATGCGTCGTCTCGTCGCCGCTCTCGCCGCGGCCGTCGCCCTCGGGGCCGGCCTCACCGCCTGCGGTGAGAGCGACCCGGTCGCCGGCTCCGCCACCGGGGAGACCCGGGAGATCACCCACGCCATGGGCACCACCAAGGTCCCGGCCGACCCCAAGCGCGTCGTCGTGCTCGACACCGACAAGATCGACACGGCGCTCTCGCTGGGCATCACCCCCGTCGGCGCCGCCACCGCCGGTGAGGCGAAGAGCTGGCCGACGTACTTCGGCGCGGACAAGCTCGCCGGCATCAAGGAGGTCGGGGTGCTCACCGAGCCCGACCTGGAGGCGATCAACGCACTCAAGCCGGACCTCATCCTCGGCAGCAAGTTCCGCCAGGAGAAGTTCTACGACGAGCTGGCCGCCATCGCGCCCACCGTGTTCACCGACAAGGTGGGCATCACCTGGAAGGACAACTTCCTCCTCGACGGCAAGGCGCTCGGCCGGGAGCAGCAGGCCAAGGACCTGCTTGGCGCGTACGAGAAGCGGGCCAAGGACTTCGGCGCCACCCTCGGCGACCCCGCCGCGCGCAAGGTGTCGATCGTGCGGTTCATCCCGGGCAACATCCGGGTGTACGGCCCGGACTCCTTCTCCGGCATCGTCATCGGCGACACCGGCCTCGGCCGCCCCGAGCGGCAGTTGCTCGCCAACAAGGAGGACAAGCGCTTCGACCTGGTCAGCCCCGAGCGGATCAACGAGGTCGACGGCGACGTCATCTTCGTGACCGCGTACGGCGACAAGGCCGCTGCCGAGCAGGCCAAGGTGGCCGGCGGCACTCTCTGGAAGGGCCTCGGCGCGGTCAAGGCCGGCAAGGCGTACCCGGTCTCCGACGAGGTCTGGATGACCGGCATCGGCGTCGGCGCGGCCAACAAGATCCTCGACGACCTGGCCAAGTACCTCCCCGCCGCCTGACAAAGCCCCCCGACGCGGGTGCCCACGCAATCGCGGCCCCAAGATCCGCGCAGTTTCGGGGAAACTGCTGCCTCACCAGATCGCGAGGCAGCAGGATCCCTGAATTTGCGCGGATCTTGGCCGTTGCGGTCAGCGGGGGTGGGCACCGGCGCGAGAAGCCAGGGCTTGGCGGAGTTCGGTCAGGAAGCCGGCGAAGTCCTCGCGGAATCGCTTCGCGGTGACGTGCAGAACGATCCAGTCCTCACCGAGCAGACGGTTGAGGCGACGCCGGTCGCGGTGGAACTGCTCGGGATCGTGGTGCCACAATCCGTCGTACTCGACTGCCACTTTGAGATGCGGCCAGGCCAGGTCGAGACGAGCCAGGAACTTCCCGTCGCGCTCCACGACGAACTGGGTCACGGGAGTAGTGACCCCGGCGAGCACGATCCGCACCCGCAGTCGGGACTCCGGCATCGACTCCGCCCCGGCGTCGGCCAGCTCGACCACCCTTGCCATGCTTCTCCAGCCCCGCTTACCGATCTGCGCTCGGGCGTCCGTGTGCAGTTGGGCGAGATCCACCAGGTGTTGGTGGGCAAAGCGGTCCACAATGGCGACGGCCTCCTCTGTCGGCAGCCACTGGGCCAGATCCCAACAGGTGCGCGTCGGCGTGGTCAGCGGGACGCCCTGGCGTACCGCCACGTCGGTGCTGGCGAGCGTGCCGGTGTGCACGACGAACCCCGATACCGGCCCGAATCGCTGACCGGCGGGCACGAGCACCTCCACGGGCTGCGCGTCGGCGGCCGATGCGGCGCCGTAGAGCACTGCCGCGCTGCGGCCAGCGATCACCACGCCCGGTGGCAGCACCCACCGTGCCGCGGCGGCGCAGCGAGTGCGATGGGTGAGCGTCAGGTTGGCATCCGCGTACACGTCCCGAAACATGGGGCGCCATGCCGCGCTGCGCAACTCCGTCCGGGTGAGCAGGCCTTGAGCGACGACGTGAGAGCCGCGGAAGACGCGCCCCTGCAGCCTCGCCGGCCGTCGTGGGGAAACAGGCATGAGGTCACCCTGACCGCCGGAACTGCCCGTTGGCAGCCCCTGTGGATAACCCCTCGCCGCTTCCGGAACGCCAAGATCCGCGCAACTTCGGGGTTCTTGCTGCCTCCCGACATCCTGAAGCAGCAGCATCCCTGAAGTTGCGCGGATCTTGGTGAATGTGGGTCTGGGAGGCGGGCGCGGCGGGGGTGGGTCGTTAGGCGGCGGTGGACCAGATGGCGCGGAAGGCGGCGGCTTCGCCGGAGAGCCATCGTTCGATCTGGTCGGGCTTGGCGTCGGCGGGTGTGCGGTGGGCCTGGCCTCGGCGGACGTCGACCAGGACCGGCTCGGCGTGCGGAAGGACCGCGTCCATGTGTCGGGCCATCAGGTGCAGGGTGGCGAGCACCGACTCCTCGGTCGGCGGGGCCTCGTCGAAGTGCAGGCGGACCGCTTCGGCGCGGCCGTCGGCGTGGCGTACCCCGAAATGGGGGTTGATCTTGACGGGTAGGTCGCCCAGCATGGCCAGGGCGTCGCGGGTCTGGGCGAGATCGACGGCGGCCGGCTCGCCGAGGGAGTGCAGCCAGGCCGTGGCGCCGGGGACCAGCGACTGGTAGAGCGGGCGCCAGCGCGGCTTGACCACGTCAACCACCCCGGTCAGGTGGGTGCCGCCGGTGTGAAAGGCGATGTCGGCCTTGAGCGCCTTGACGAACTGGCCGTGCGGGTTGAAGCCGGACCGGCTGGCGCGCTGCTTGCGCAGCCCGCCGACGAAGGTCGCCTTGGTGGGGCCGGTGCGGTCGACGTAGCGGGTGAAACCGAGCAGTGTGGCGTAGGGGGTGATGGGCGTGGAGGTGGGCGCGGTCACGGGCGTCCTCCCAGGTCAGGATCTTTATTAGTACATACATTCTAATCGACAGGTCTGACATTGCCCAGCGAAGTTGAGGGGTGGACCGCTGTCCCGTCCGCCGATAGGTGGCCAGTCCGATCGAAGGTGGCCAGCGGCACCGTCCCGGAGATGCTGCCCGCGACAGAGGCAGGTCCGGGCTAACTTCAAGATCGGCATCGACGGAAGCCGGTGCGCCGGGGTGGGCGCCGTCCGGCCTGGTCATTCCGGTCGGAACGCTCCGGCCGGTTCGCCGCGGATCTGCCAGCCCAGAGCGGAGTAGAGCCCTCGCCCGTCGGCGGTGGCGGATAGCAGCCCCGTGGTCAGGCCTTCGTCCAGGGCTCGGTTAGCGAGGATGGACATCACGGCGCGGCGCGCTTGAGAGAGGACGAAGAGGCGCTCATCGAACCATGATCATGATCATGATCCTCGGCTGGATTACGGGCGGGAGAGCTCGTCCTCGACGAACGTGGGCTTGGCCAGCGTGAACGCCGGGATGGCCGCCACGAGGGCGACGGCGAGCAGGAACAGCAGCGGAAGGGTCCACCCGCCGCTCACGTCGTGCAGCAGGCCGACGAGCAGTGGACCGAGCGCGCCGAGCGCGTACGCGACCCCCTGGGCAAAGCCGCTCAGCGCGACGGTGCCGGCCTGGGTTCGGGTGCGTACGTTGATGAGCACGAGGCTGACCGGGAACAGGATCGAACCCGAGCCGATAAGCAGCACCCAGAGCAGTGTGAGGGTCGCGGGCGCGAGCAGCAGGCCGAGGTAGCCGAGCGCGAAGCTGGCGATACCGGCGGCGATTAGCCGGCCGACACCCTGCAGCCGCGTGACGAGCAGGGGCGCAACGAGCGCGATGGGCGCGCTGATGATGCCGGTGACGGCGAGCAGCGCACCGGCTTCGGTCGGCGTCGAGCCGGCGATGTCGCCGAGGATCTCGGGCAGCCACGCGAAACACGCGTAGGTAAGGATCGTGCTGGTCGAGAACACGACGGTGATCGATAGGGCCGTGCGGGACCGCCACAGTCGCGTGACGAGGGTGGTGGGCGAGGACTCGACGGCGTCGGCATCCGGGAGTCGGCGGCGGCGCTCCCGCGCGATGGTGACGAGCCACGGAACGAGCGCGACCCCCGAGCTCGCCGCCCAGATGCCGAGCGAGAACCGCCACCCGACCTGCTCGGCGACCGGGGCGGCGACCGCCGCGGGCAGGGCCGTGCTCACGCCCAGGATGCAGACGTAGACGGCGGTCAGCAGCGCTACCCGGTCGGGGAAGTAGCGCCGCACGATCGGCGGCAGCAGCACATTGCCGATGCCCGTGCCGGCGAGCGCGACGACACTGCCGACGAGCAGCACCGCGTAGTCCGGGGCGGCCGCGCGCACGAGATGGCCGACGGTCATGAGCAGCAGCGCCAGCACGATGCCGCCGTCGAGGCCGATGCCGCGGGCGACGCGCGGCGCGGCGAACCCCGATACCGCCAGCAGGATCGGTGGCAACGTGCCGAGCAGCCCGGCGCCGATGTTCGATATCGGGATGTCCACCCGGATGTCACCGAGGATCGGTGACATCACCGCAACCGTCTGGCGCAGGGTGAGCGCGACGAGCACGATGCCCAGCAGCGCGGCCGCGCGTCCCGCCCACAAGGTAAGGGGCCGGTCCTCTGTCATCCCCTTACTCTAGTGTTCCAGTCGAGATCGTGATCATCACGGTTCGGTGAGCGCCTGGAAGGCGGATGGCTGTTCAGTTCCGCGCCGCGCCCCCGGCGGCTCAGCTGCTCGGGGTGGCATGGGGTACGGCGTCCGCGCCGAGTTGTCCCAGTCCTGGCCGACGCCACGACTGCTGGCCAATTACCTGCGGGACCGGACAGCCGCGCCCTGGAAACAGGACGTTTCGTCCGGTCGGGTGAGTGACACGGGTCACTGTCGGTGGGTCTTCGGCGGTAGCATCTGCCCGAGCTCACCGGCCGTTCCCATCCCGGAGTGACGCGGCGTAGGGGCACCCGTATCCGGCATCAGGGCGTCGCGCCGGCCGGGTCGATCCACTCCCGCTCACCTCATCGCAGGAGCATCCGTGATCAATGTCCGATCGTGGCGACGGCGAGCACTGGCTGCCCTCGGGGCGGTTGTGGTCAGCCTCGCCGGGACGCTGGCCTTCATGCCCACGGCGAACGCAGATCCCCCGGGTTTCACCGTCAACCACGAGGCACGGTGCATGGCCGACGGCACCTACCAGATCCAGTGGACCGTCCTTGCCGAGACCGCCTCGACCGACGCGACGCGATACCGGTTCGTCAAGGTCGAGGTGTATCCGCCCGACACCAGCATCGACCCCATCGCTGCCAGCCCCGAAGGCGTCTTCCCGCATTCCCTGGGCAAGCCGGTGACCGGCACCCAGACCCTGCCGGGCACCGCCACCTTCGCCGACCTGGCCGTGTGGGTGCAGTGGGACGACGGTTACTCCGAGACGTCTGGCGTCGCCGCTGGCGCCCCGCTCGATGGCAGGTGCGGGCAGCCGCCCACCGATCCGACGGCCAGTTTCCAGCCTCGGTGCGACGGCACCGTGCTGGTCGACCTGGCTAACCCGCCCGCCGGGCGGACGGTCGATGTGGTGCTCGCGACCTACCCCAAGGGCTACTCACGAACCGTCTCGCTGGCGCCGGGAGCGACGGCGAAGGGCATCGTGGTTCCCCGGGGATACGACTTCTTCTCGGTGACCGTCGCGGGCGCGAGCGAGGCGTTCGCCGTGTACTCCTGGGAGTTCGATCCGGGTCACTGCGTCGTCCCGGACATCCGTGCCCGCTCGACCTGCGAAAAGCTCGTCATCGCGGTGTCGGGACCGAATGTCGGTGTGAACTCGTTGGTCCTCTTCAATCCCAACCACGGCCCGGAGCAGCGGCGGCTCGTCGAAATGGGCACCACCGTCGACGTGTCCTTCCCGGCCGTCGCGGGGTTGGCCGTCGCGCTTCGGTCGGACGCGTTCGATCCGCAGGCCAGCCACCTCAACGGTCCGTACAGGTGGGAGCAGCCCGCCGGTTGTGCCGACGGCGGGGGAGGCGGCCTGCCGGTGACCGGTCAGTGGACCGGCGGCGTGCTCGCCGCCGCCGGTCTGCTGCTGGTCGCGGGCGCGACCCTGTTCGTCGTGGCTCGTCGCCGTCGGATCTGGTTCACCGTCTGACGGGCGGCGACGCGTCAGAGCTGGCCGACGTCCGTGATCCGGACGACCGCCGCCCCGACCTCGTCCGAGGCGACGAGGTCGATCTCCGCGCTGATGCCCCAGTCGTGGTCGCCGTCCGGGTCGTCGAAGATCTGCCGGACGGTCCACCGCTCCCGGCCCTGCTCGATCATCAGCAGCGCCGGGCCACGGGCGTCCGGCCCGACGCCGATCGAGTCGTACGCCTCGAAGTACGGCGCGAGGGCGTCGGCCCACGCGTCGTAGTCCCAGCCGTCCTCGGCGTCCAGCTCGGCGAGCAGGTCCCAGCGGCGCAGCGCGGCCAGCTCGACCCGGCGGAACAGCGCGTTGCGCACCAGCACCCGGAACGCCCGCGCGTTGCGGGTCACCGCCGGTGGCCGGTCGGTCAGGGAGGCGTGCGCCTGGGCGACCTCGGCCACGTCGGACGGGTTGCGCAGCCGCTCCCACTCGTCGATGAGGCTGGAGTCGACCTGGCGGACCAGCTCGCCGAGCCACTCGATGAGGTCGATCAGCTCCTCGGTCTTGGCGTCCTCGGGCACGGTCTGGCGCAGCGTCTTGTACGCGTCGGCCAGATAGCGCAGGACCAGACCCTCCGAGCGGGTCAGCCCGTAGAACTGCACGTACTCGGTGAAGGTCATGGCCCGCTCGTACATGTCCCGGACGACGGCCTTGGGGGAGAGCTGGTGGTCGGCGACCCACGGGTGGCCCTGCCGGTACATCTCGTACGCGGCCTCCAGCAGCTCGGCGAGGGGCTTCGGGTGGGTCACCTCGTCGAGCAGTTCGAGGCGGGCCTCGTACTCGATGCCCTCGGCCTTCATCGCGGCGACGGCCTCGCCGCGGGCCTTGAACTGCTGCGCGGACAGGATCTGCCGGGGGTCGTCGAGGATCGACTCGATCACGCTCAGCACGTCGAGCGCGTACGACGGGGACTCGGCGTCGAGCAGTTCGATGGTGGCCAGGGCGAGGGGGGAGAGCGGCTGGTTGAGGGCGAAGTCGAGCTGGAGGTCGACGGTGAGGCGGATCCGCCGGCCCGTCTCGTCGGGCTCGGGCAGCTCCTCGACCACCCCGCCGGCGCGCAGGGCCCGGTAGATGGCGATGGCCCGGCGGATGTGCCGGCGCTGGGCGGCCGGCTCCTCGTGGTTGTCGGTGAGCAGGTGCCGCATCGCCGTGAAGGCGTCCCCGGGGCGGCCGATGACGTTGAGCAGCATCGAGTGGCTGACTCCGAAGCTGGAGGTCAGCGGCTCCGGCTCGGCGTCGACGAGCCGGTCGAAGGTGGGCTGGCCCCAGCCGATCGAGCCCTCCGGCGGCTTCTTGCGGACCACCTTGCGGCGCTTCTTCGGATCGTCGCCGGCCTTGGCGAGCGCCTTCTCGTTGTCGATGACGTGCTCGGGGGCCTGCACCACGACCCGGCCGATGGTGTCGTAGCCGGCCCGGCCGGCCCGCCCGGCGATCTGGTGGAACTCGCGGTTCTTGAGCAGCCGGGTACGCACCCCGTCGTACTTGGACAGGCCGGTGAACAGCACGGTGCGGATCGGCACGTTGATGCCGACGCCGAGGGTGTCGGTGCCGCAGATGACCTTGAGCAGGCCGGCCTGCGCGAGGGTTTCCACGAGCCGGCGGTACTTGGGCAGCATGCCGGCGTGGTGCACGCCGATGCCGTGCCGGACCAACCGGGACAGCGTCTTGCCGAAGCCGGAGGTGAACCGGAAACCGCCGATCGCCTGGGCGATCATGTCCTTCTCGGCGCGGGTGCAGACGTTCACGCTCATCAGCGCCTGGGCGCGTTCCAGCGCGGCGGCCTGGGTGAAGTGCACGACGTACACCGGGGCCTGCTTGGTCTCCAGCAGCTCCTCGAGCGTCTCGTGCAGCGGGGTCATCGCGTACGAGAAGATCAGCGGGACCGGCCGCTCCACCGAGCGCACGACGGCGGTCGGCCGCCCGGTGCGCCGGGTCAGGTCGTCGACGAACCGGGTGGTGTCGCCCAGGGTGGCGGACATCAGGACGAACTGGGCCTGCGGCAGCTCGATGATCGGCACTTGCCAGGCCCAGCCCCGATCGGGCTCGGCGTAGAAGTGGAACTCATCCATGATCACCTGGCCGACGTCGGCCTTGGCGCCCTCGCGCAGCGCGAGGTTGGCCAGGATCTCCGCGGTGCAGCAGATGATCGGGGCGTCGGCGTTGACGCTGGCGTCGCCGGTGAGCATGCCGACGTTCTCGGCGCCGAAGACCTCGCAGAGCGCGAAGAACTTCTCCGACACCAGGGCCTTGATCGGCGCGGTGTAGAAGGTCGTCCGGCTGTCCGCGAGGGCCGCGAAGTGCGCGGCGATGGCCACCAGGCTCTTGCCCGAGCCGGTGGGTGTGTTCATGATCAGGTTGGCACCGGAGACGATCTCGATGACCGCCTCCTCCTGATGGGGATAGAGGTCGAGGCCGCGCTCCTTCGCCCAACTGGCGAACGCGTCGAAGAGGGTGTCGGGGTCGGCGCTTGTCGGCAGCGCGGCGGTGAGCGTCATATCCCATCCATGGTGCCTGGATCATGCCCCCGCGCGCCAACCCGACCTCCGCCGGGCACCCGTCCGGGCCGGCTCGTCACCGTCGGCGGTAGATCAGGTCGGCCACCGGCCGCCCGGCGATGATCGCCCGCCGCTCGAACTTCGTCACCGGGCGGTGCGCCGGACGCGGCGCGAAGCCGCCGTACGCGTCGACGAGCTCCGGGTCCGCGTCCAGGGTCTCCCGCATCGCCTCGGCGTACTCGGCCCAGTCGGTCGCGCAGTGCAGCGTCCCGCCGGGGACCAGCCGGGAGCGCAGCAGCGCCACGTGCGCCGGCTGGATGATCCGCCGCTTGTGGTGGCGGGCCTTCGGCCAGGGGTCGGGAAAGAAGATGTGCACGGCGTCCAGGACGCCCTCCGGCAGGCCGCTGACCAGCTCCAACGCGTCGCCCTGGGCCACCCGTACGTTGCCGAGGTCACTGCGGTCCACCAGGTCGAGCAGGTTCGCGATTCCCGGCGTGTGCACCTCGACCGCCAGATAATCTCGATCCGGGTCGGCGGCGGCCATCGCGGCGGTGCTGTCGCCCATGCCCGAGCCGATCTCCAGCACCACCGGGGCCCGACGGCCGAACAGGGCGGTCAGGTCGACGGGCTCGCCCGACACGTCCCGGCCGTAGGACGACCAGAGCCGCTCCAGCGCGTCGGTCTGGCGGCCGCTCATCCGGCCCCGTCGGGGGTGGAAGGTGCGGATCGTCCGGCCCGCGGGCGGGACGGTGGCGGGGTCAGGGTCGGTGGTGGTCACAGCGACCCGAGCGTACGCGACGTCGTCCGCGGATCGGATGTGATGTGCGACCGGTAATGAGAGGATCGATCTGGTACGGCAGGCCGGGCGGTCCGCTGCCCGGCGCGGTCCTACGGCGTCGAGAGGGGGCATCGTGGCAGTGACCCGCGGCGGCGTGACCCTGTCGATGGTGACCGTGCTCGCCGGCCCCCTGCTGGCCGCCCTCCCCGCACACGCCGCACACGCCGCTGGCGGTCCGGTGGCCGCCGCGTCGGTGCTCGCCGCGCCGGCTGCCCTCGTCTCCGTCGCCGCCGTGCCCGGTGCGCTCGTCTCCGCTGGTCTCGTGCCCGTCGCCCGCCCGCTCGTGCTCGTCGCGCCGGCGCCCGGGGGTCAGCCCGAGGGCCAACCCGGAGGCGCGCCCCAGCCCGCTCCGCCGGTGGACGTCTTCGTCGAGGTGAGCCCCAGCACGGTGCAGCCCGGCTACCTGGTCGGCATCCGGGCCAGCTGTCGGGACAACTCGGTGGGCGCCACCGTCGTCTCCGACGCGTTCGGCGCGGTCGGCGTGCAACCGCAGCGCGGCGTGCTCACCGCCGCGCCGATGGTCCGCGAGCGCACCCGCCCCGGCAACTACCGGGTCAAGTTGGAGTGCCGCGACGGTGAGACCGCGTCGACCATGCTCCAGGTGGTCAAGAAGGTGCCGTCGCCCCAGCCCAGCCGAGGCCCGGCCACCGGTTTCGGTGGCAGCGCCGGGGGGATGACCGGCAACCTGCTGCTGCCCGGCGGCGCGGCGTTGACCATCACCGGGCTGATCCTCGCCGTGATGGCCCTGCGTCGACCCCGTACCGTCCGTGGCGTCGCGCGCCGCTGAGCCCGCCATGGAAATCTTCCGCCCCACACCCCCGCCCGCCGGCTCCCGCCCGCCCCCGGGTTCCCGCCCGCCCGCCAGTTCGTGGTCGCCCGACGACGCAGAGCCGCCCGCGGGCTCGCGTCCGGCGCGCGATTCGCGTGTCCCCGCCGACCGGCCACCGGTCGCCGACCGACCACCGGTGGCCGCCCGTCCGCCGACCGCCGTCGCTCCTCGGCGCAGCCGTCCGTCGGGCCGTAGCCCCTGGTCGGTGCCGCTGGCGGTGGTGCTGGTCCTGGCGGGCGTCTTCGCCACCGGGGCGGGACTGGGCCGCTCGGTCGGCCCGTTCGACTGGGCCCCGGCAGGTGGTGACCGCCCGGCCCGCAGCGAGACGGTCGGGTTGTCGGCCAGTCGCCCGGTGCGGCTCACCGTCCCGGCGATCAAGGTGGCGGCGCCGGTGGCGCCCGTCGGGCAGGCGCGGGACGGCACGATCGCCGTACCGCCGCTGGAACGGCACAACGAGACCGGCTGGTACGACCGTGGGCCGACGCCCGGCGAGCCCGGTCCGGCGGTCATCGTGGGGCACGTGGACACCAAGAGCGGCCCGTCGGTCTTCTACGACCTGGGCAAGCTGAAGCCCGGTGACCTGATCGAGGTGGCCCGCGCGGACCGGTCGACGGTGGTGTTCAAGGTCGACACCGTCGAGCACTTCCCGAAGGACCGGCTGCCCGCCGAGCGGATCTACGGCCACGACGGCCCCGCCGGCCTGCGGCTGATCACCTGCGGTGGCCAGTTCATCGGCGGTCGTACCGGCTACGCCGACAACGTGATCGCCTTCGCCACCCTCCAGTCGTCGCGCAAGCCCTGACCCGCGCCCGCCGGGCCGCGTCAGCTCAGGAAGTCCAGGAGTTGGCGGGTGGTCTCGTCGGGGGCCTCTTCCGGGATGAAGTGTCCGACCGGCACCGGCCCGCCGCGCACGTCGTCGGCCCACTCCCGCCAGATCGCGAACTCTTCGAACCCGTCGAACATGGCCGGACGCTATCAGCGCACGTCGCCGCCCGGGCGGGTTCCGTCGAGCCCGGGATCGTCGGCAGAGGTGGTCAGGGCTGGGGGACGTGCAGGGCCACCTCGAACTCCAGGAGGCTGGCGCCGGTGGAGACCGGCGGGCGGGGCTTGTCGCCGGGGGCGGCGGCGTGGGCCTCGCGCGACGGGCCGGAGGCCCAGGCCTGGTACGCCTCCTCGCTCTCCCACCTCGTGTAGACGAAGTAGCGGGTCTCGCCGGACACCGGCCGGAGCAGTTCGAAGCCGAGGAAGCCGGGGGAGTTCTCCACCGCGCCGGCCCGCGCCGCGAACCGCTTCTCCAACTCGGGGCCGGCGCCGGGCGGAACCTCGATTGCGTTGATCTTCACGACTGCCATCTGCCCACCCTAGCCAGCGCCGGCGCTCAGAACGCCTCGACGGCGGGGACCAGATCCGCGTCGACCACGATCGGGGCGTGATCGGAGGGGCCCTTGCCCTTGCGGGCCTCCCGGTCCACGTACGCCGAGCGGACCGCCCGGGTGAACGGCGCCGAGGCGTACACCAGGTCGATTCGCATGCCCTTGTTCTGGTGGAACATCCCGGCGCGGTAGTCCCAGTAGGTGAACGGGTGCGGCCCCTTCATCGGGGTCGGCACCACGTCGCTGAGCCCGAGGTCGCGCAGCGCGGCCAGGGCGGCCCGCTCGGCCGGGGTGACGTGCGTGGAGTGGGTGAAGACGGCCGGGTCCCAGACGTCGGCGTCGGTCGGGGCGACGTTGAAGTCGCCGCAGACGGCCAGCGGCAGGCCACCGGCGAGCTCCGCCTCCAACGCGTCGCGCAGCGCCGCGAACCAGGCCAGCTTGTACGCGTAGTGCGGGTCGTCCGGCGTCCGGCCGTTGGGCACGTACACCGACCAGACCCGCAGCCCGCCGCAGGTGGCGGAGATGGCCCGGGCCTCCGGTGCGGGAAAGCCCGGCTCACCCGCGAAGCCGACGCGGACGTCGTCCAGGCCGACCCGGGACAGGATCGCCACCCCGTTCCAGCGGCCGTCGCTGTGGCTGGCCACGGTGTAGCCCAGCTCGCCCACCTCGGCCACCGGGAACGCGCCGTCCGGGCACTTCGTCTCCTGCAGGCAGACGACGTCGGGCCCGGTGCCGGCCAGCCACTCCAACAGCCGGGGCAGCCGGGCCTTCACCGAGTTCACGTTCCAGGTCGCCAGGCGCATGTCTCCACCCTGCCGCATCCGGTGCCGTGTCGCCGGGTCAGCTGCCCGGGGTGTCGCCGGGACGGGTCTGTTCGGCCAGGAACCGTTCCAGCTCCGCGCCGAGCTCGTCGGCGGTGGGCAGCGGACCGGCGTCGGGGGCGAGCAGGTTCCGCTCGCCGCGACCCCGGGCGAACGCGTCGTACTGCTCCTCCAGGGCCTGGACCAGGGCGGCAGCGTCCTCGGTCTGGGCGACCTGCCGGTCGATCTCCACCCGGACCACCTCGGCGGCCGAGCGCAGCCCGTCGCCGGGCAGCAGCAGCCCCGTGCTGCGCGACACCGCGCTCAGCAGCACCTCGGCAGCGGCCGGGTACTCGGTCTGGGCCACATAGTGCGGCACGTGCGCGGCGAACCCGAGCGCGTCGCGACCCTGCTCGCCGAGGCGGAACTCCAGCAGGTGACCGACGCTGCCGGGCACCTGGACCCGTTGCAGCCAGGGCTCGTACCCGCTGATCAACTCCGGACGGGTGGCGTGGGCGGTCACGCCGGTCGGCCGGGTGTGTGGCACCGCCATCGGGATCGAGTTGAGCCCGACGGTGAGCCGTACGTCCAAGCGGGCGGCGAGCCCCGCGACGGCGGCGGTGAACCGCTCCCACTGCAGGTCCGGCTCGGGGCCGGTGAGCAGCAGGAAGGGTGTCTCGTCGTCGTCGTTGAGCAGGTGCAGCTCCAGCTTGGGGGCGTCGAAGCTCTCCCAGTGGTCCTCGACGAAGGTCATCACCGGTCGCCGGGAGCGGTAGTCGAAGAGCTGGTCCACGTCGAAGGTGGCGATCGGCCGCCCCTCGAGCGAGGTGAGCAGCTGCTCGCGGGCCAGCCGGCTGGCGTTGCCGGCGTCCACGAACCCGGTCAGGGCCTGGACCAGGACCGGCTGCCCGAGGTCGGGCAGATCGTCGGTGAGCTGATAGAGCTCGTGTGGGTCGAGCACCGGTGCGGACCTCCCTGGAATGTGCCTACGCGGATGCCGGCGCGGTGGACGGCACCCGATTCGGGCAACGTACCCGCCATCCTGGCGCATTCCTGCGTCGGGCGATCCGTCGACCGCCGACTGGGCGCGATCGGACGAACCACCCGATTACGCCGAACGGCCGATGGGCGGTTCGGCCCAAAGGCCGAGTTTGTCGATCATGTCGGTCCGCGCGGCCCGATGTCCGCACCTGTCGCCGTCCGTGCCGGCCCACGTGCCGCGCCGGTTTCCTCCGGTACGCGAGGTCCGTTCCCCGGGCGGGTCGAGCCGCCCCGCTCGTCCACCCGAGGACCCCGATTCTGTGGCGAGGGCCACGTGATCACCGTGCGTGATCGGGGTTTCCGCCTGCCTAGCCTCGGTTGATGCGTGACGACGGCACCCTCGACGACCCGTACGCCCCGAGCAGCCCCACTACCGAAATGGAGGAAGGCACCTCAGCCGAACGGACAACCGCCGCGAGTCGGCTTCGGGCGTACGCCCGCGACCTGACCGGTCGACGCCGCGCCCAGGTGGCCCTCGCCACCGGCGTGGTCTGCTGCCTCGCTCTGGCCGCCGTCGCACAGGTCCGCGACGAGACCGCCGGCGCGGCGACGCGGGTCGACTCGAGCGCCGAGCTGGCGCAGCGCGCCGAGCAGGAGCGCGCGTCCCGCTCTCTCGACCGCGCCGCGACCCCCTCTGCTGCCCCCTCTGCCACCCCGTCCGCCTCCGCGACCTCCGCCGACCCGGACACCACCTCGCGTGCCCGCACGGTCGCCCCGGCGCAGCCGACCGACCCGGCGCCGGTCGCCGGCCTGGACGACGACCAGATGGAGAACGCCGAGGCGATCGTCCGTACCGGACGCAAGATGGGTGTCCCGCGCCGTGGCCTCGTCATCGCGGTGGCGACCGCCATGCAGGAGAGCAACCTCTACAACGTCGCCAGCGGCGTGCTGCCGGAGTCGCAGGACTACCCGCACCAGGGCGTCGGCTGGGACCACGACTCGGTCGGTCTGTTCCAGCAGCGCTCCAGCAGCGGCTGGGGCCCGGTCGGCCGGCTGATGGACCCCGAGTTCGCCACCCGGCAGTTCCTCAGCGCGCTGGAACAGGTGCCCGGCTGGCAGCAGATGCGGCTCACCGACGCCGCGCAGGCGGTGCAGGTCTCCGCGTACCCCGAGCACTACCAGCAGCACGAGTGGCGGGCCACCCGGGTGGTCGACGCCATCGTGCCGGCCGGGCGGTAGCCTACCGACCACTGTGGATGGTGAGGGTTGAGCCTGTCGCGTCCCGGGTACATCCGTTGCGGGTTCGGGGTACACATGACTGAGGGATCACCGACAGGAGGACGTTATGTCTTTGATGCAGCGGATCAGCACCTTCCTGAGATCGCCCAAGGGTCAGCAGCTGGTGGACCGGGGTCGGCGCGAGCTGGCCAAGCCCGCCAACCAGCAGAAGCTCAAGGGGTTGGCGGCGCGACTGTCCAACCGCCGTCGCTGACCGCGCCACCGGCCGTCCTGCCCGTACCCACCCCTGGGGAGACCCGGTGACCGACACCCCGCCCGCCGGCGGTCAGCCCGCCGCGCCCGAGCCGTCGGCCGGCCTGCCGGCCGTGCCGGCGGCCGCGCCCGAGGGCCCGCCGGCCCGACTCTGGGACCGGATGCGCGACGATCCGCAGTACGCCCCGGAGCACCTCGCCCTGGAGGCGGTGCGCCGGCTCGGGCCGGAGGCCGCGCAGTGGGCCGCCCGCGCCCGCAGCGAGCACCCCGGTGTCTCGTCCGACGTCCTGGCCGACCAGGCGGCCCGCAAGTTCGTCAACCTGGCTCGCCTGTCCGGGGCGGTCTCCGGAGCGGCCGGGCTGCCCGGCGCCGTCCTCGACGTCGGCGTGCTGGCCTGGACCCAGGCGCGCATGGTCCTGCACATCGCCGCCGCGTACGACGTCGACCCGCTGCACAGCGACCGGGCCACCGACCTGCTCGTGCTCCAGCGGGTGCACAAGGTCGCCGAGAGCGCCCGCCTGGCGCTCGGGGTGGCCGCCGGCCGGGAACGCGCCGCCGCGCTCTTCGGCCTGGGCGGCCAGCGCCCGCTCGGGCGGGTCATGTTGCAGCTCGGCGTCCGGCTGGCGCAGATGGCCGGCGTCCGGGCCGCCAAGCGACTCGTCGCCAAGATCGTTCCGGGTGCGGCGATAGTGCTCGGCACCTGGGCCAACTCGTCCGCCACCAAAGACCTGGCCGAGCGCTCACGGGCGCTCTATCGTCGGCGCGGCACCGCCGTCCCGGAGCCTCGCCGCTCCTGAACCGCCTGGGCGGGGTGGTTCAGTCGGCCAGGCCGGACGAGCGCCAGGTCACCTCGGCCAGCCGGCCCTGACCGGTGGCGTTGGGGTGGAACCAGTCCAGCGGGTTGAGCAGGTCCAGGGTGAAGCGGACCTTGTGCGCCGCGCCCCCGTCGTGCCGGCAGCGCGACCCGTACGCCCGGCAGGCCGCTACCAACTGCGCGTTGTACGCGTCGATCCGGGCCCGGACGGCGGCCCGGCGGGCCTTGTCGGCGGGTGCCGTCGACGTCGCGTTGGCCAGTAGCGCCGGGCAGATGCCCCGCCGCCACGCTCGTGCCGCCCGCGCGTCGCCGTGCCCCACCTCCCAGAGCCGGTAGAGGTCGGGGATGCTCACCACCAGCACCCGGGCCTTCGGCCGGCCGGTCCGTAGCACCCGCAGGCCCCGGTCGACGTCGGCCCGGAACTGGGTCACCGGGGTCATCGCGTCCACGCCGCCCCGGCAGATGTCGTTGGCGCCGATCAGCACGGTGACGTAGTCGGCGCGGTCGCGTACGGCCGCCTGGGCCTGGCCCTCGAGGGCGTCGGCGCGGGCGCCCGGCCGGGCGTGGTTGTACGCCTTGCCGCGGATCGCGGGATTCTGGTCGAGCAGCCGGCGATAGTGGCTCTGCACCCGCAGGCCGTCCCCCGTCGACCAGGAGTTGCGCTCGCAGGAGGTGAGCACCAGGCAGGAGGCGAAGCCGGTGCTGATCGAGTCGCCGAGCGCGGCGATGCCGCCGGGCCCGCCGGACGACGGCGGGCTCTTCGTGGGACGGGGGGAGGCCGACGTGCCGCCCTCGCAGGCCAGCGCGACCAGCGCGGCGAGACAGGCCAGGGCGGCAACCCAGCGTCGAGGCATGACATCCCCCGTCTCGCAGCACAGAGCGACAGCTCGGTAACTCTATGCGCTGGACGTGGTCGGGCGGGAAGTTGCTGTCGGGTATGTGGCCGAGCGCCGTCGAAAGAGCCGCATGAGTGCTATAAGCGCCACCAGCGCGCGCGATTGCTACCGGTTAACAGCGCCGATCGGGGGTAGCTCAGGAGGTATGACGAGATCGCAGCCCCGGCGTGCCCGTGGCACGGTCGGCCACGCGTACAGCGCGCTGAACCTCCGGCTCACCCTCGCCGGCTTCGGGTTGGTGATCATGGTGCTGTTCGCGGTGCTGGCGTTCTGGGCGGGGCTCGCCTGGCTCGGCGTGCTCTGCGCGATCTTCGCAGTCGTCGCCGTGGTCGACCTGGTCGTGATCCAGCGCCGCCGCGCCGCTCGCCGCCGTGAGGAGCCGGGCGTACGACACTCGCTGTTCGAGTGACAGGAGGACGAGATGCCCCACATCGCCACCACCAACCCCGCCACCGGCCAGGTGCTCAAAACCTACGAGGCGATGTCCACCGAACAGCTCGACGCCGCCATCGAGCGCACCAACCTCGCGTACCGGCAGCTGCGCGGCACCACAGTCGACCAGCGCGCCCGGTGGATGAACGCCGCCGCCGACCTGCTGGACGCCGAGCGCGACGAGATCGCCCGGATCATGACCACGGAGATGGGCAAGACGTACGTCGCGGCCCAGGCCGAGGTGACCAAGTGCGCCACGGCCGCCCGCTTCTACGCCGACAAGGCGCCCGCGTTCCTCGCCGACCAGCCGGCCGACGCCGCCGCCGTGAAGGCGACCCGGGCGTTCATCCGCTACCAGCCGATCGGCGTGGTGCTCGCGGTGATGCCGTGGAACTTCCCGCTCTGGCAGGTGATGCGCTTCGCCGCCCCGGCGCTGATGGCCGGCAACACCGGCCTGCTCAAGCACGCCTCGAACGTGCCGCAGACGGCGCTGCTGCTGGAGGACGTGTTCCGTCGCGCCGGCTTCCCCGAGGGGGCGTTCACCACAGTGCTGGTGGGCTCGGACGCTGTCGAGCGGATCCTCGCCGACCCCCGGGTCCGCGCCGCCACCCTCACCGGCAGTGAGGCGGCCGGGCGCTCCATCGCCCAGATCGCCGGCCGGGAGGTCAAGAAGACCGTGCTGGAGCTGGGCGGCAGCGACCCGTTCGTGGTGATGCCCTCGGCCGACCTGGACGCCGCCGCCGAGGTGGCCACCACGGCCCGCTGCCAGAACAACGGCCAGTCCTGCATCGCCGCCAAGCGGTTCATCGTGCACACCGACGTCTTCGACGCCTTTGCCGAGAAGTTCGCCGCGAACATGGCCGCGCTGCGCGTCGGCGACCCCATGGACCCGGGCACCGACGTGGGTCCGCTGGCCAGCGAACGGGGTCGCGACGAGGTGCACGCCCAGGTGCGCGACGCGGTGGACAAGGGCGCGACGGTGCTCTGCGGCGGCGAGCTGCCCGCCGGCGACGGGTGGTACTACCCGCCGACCGTGGTCACCGACCTCACGCCGCAGATGCGGATGTGGTCCGAGGAGGTCTTCGGGCCGGTCGCCGGCCTGTACCGGGTGTCCTCGTACGAGGGGGCGATCGAGGTGGCCAACGGGACCAGCTTCGGCCTCGGGTCGAACGCCTGGACCCGGGACGCGGCCGAGCAGGAGCGCTTCGCCACCGACCTGGACGCCGGCAACGTCTTCATCAACGGGATGACCACCTCCTACCCGGAGCTGCCGTTCGGCGGCGTGAAGAACTCCGGCTACGGCCGGGAGCTGTCCGAGCTGGGCATGCGGGAGTTCTGCAACATCAAGACGGTCTGGGTGGGCGAGGGCGCGGCTTCCGCCGGCGCCGGCGCGCACGCCGAGTAGCTTCCCGCGCGGCACGCATCACCGGACGCCGTCATGGGTAGGAAGTGCGCCCATGACGTCGTTCGGATTCCACGCCTCCCACGAGCAGATCCCTCCGCGCGCCCTGCTGGAGGCGGTGATGCACGCCGAGCGGGCCGGCTTCGACGCCGCCATGTGCTCCGACCACTTCTCCCCGTGGAGCGCCCGGCAGGGCGAGTCCGGCTTCGCCTGGTCCTGGCTGGGCGCCGCGCTGCAGGCCACCGGCATGCCGTTCGGCGTCGTCAACGCCCCCGGCCAGCGGTACCACCCGGCGATCATCGCGCAGGCGATCGGCACCCTCGGCGCGATGTACCCGGGTCGGTTCTGGGCCGCGCTGGGCACCGGCGAGGCCAGCAACGAGCACATCACCGGCGACCCGTGGCCGCGCAAGGACGTCCGCGCCGCCCGGCTGCGCGAGTGCGTGGACGTGATCCGGGCGCTGCTGGCCGGTGAGGAGGTCAGCCACGACGGTCTGGTCCGGGTGGACCGGGCCCGGCTGTGGACCCGCCCCGAAGAGCCGCCCGCGCTGGTCGGCGCGGCCGTCAGCGTGGCCACGGCCCGCTGGTGCGCCGAGTGGGCCGACGGGCTGATCACCGTGAACGCGCCGGTGGAGCACCTGCGCGAGATGATCGACGCGTACCGGGACGCCGGTGGGCGCGGCCCACTGCACCTCCAGGTGCACGTCTCCTGGGCGCCGGAGCAGGCGCAGGCCGAGGCGCTCGCGTACGACCAGTGGCGCAGCAACGTCTTCGTCCCTCCGGTCTGCTGGGACCTGGAGACCGTCGAGCACTTCGACGTCGTCTCGGCCGACGTGCCACCCGAGCGGATCGCCCAGGTGGTGAACATCTCGGCCGATCTGGGCCGGCACGTCGGCTGGCTGGAGGAGTACGTGGCGCTCGGCTTCGACCAGATCGCCCTGCACCACGTCGGGCAGGAGCAGCGCGGGTTCATCGACGCGTTCGGCGCCGAGGTGCTGCCGAAGCTGCGCCCGGGCGGCTGATCGGGCGTCGGCCGACCGACCCCTAGGCTCGTACCCCATGGAAAGCCTGTTTCCGGTCGTCGTCTTCCTGGCGATCGCCACCCTGGGCGCGGCGCTGGCCCGCCGGCTCGGCCTGCTCGCGCCGATCGTGCTGGTCGTACTCGGCCTGGTGCTCTCGTTCGTGCCGGGCTTCCCGCAGATCCGGCTCGAACCGGAGCTGGTGCTGATCGGCATCCTGCCGCCGCTGCTGTACGTCGCGGCGTTGGAGACGTCGGTGCCGGCGTTCAAGAACAACATCCGGCCGATCCTGCTGCTCGCCGTGGGCCTGGTGCTGTTCACCGCGTTCGCGGTGGGCGTCGTGCTGCACCTGCTGCTGCCGCAGGTCCCGTTCGCGATCTGCCTTGCCCTCGGCGCGGTGGTCGCCCCGCCGGACGCCGTGGCCGCCACGGCCGTCGCCCGCCGCGTCGGGCTTCCCCGCCGGGTGGTCACGATCCTGGAGGGGGAGAGCCTGGTCAACGACGCCACCGCGCTGGTGCTGCTGCGGGTCGCGACCATGGCCTCCATCGGCACGGCCGTCGGCACCGACAAGATCGCCCTCGAGGTGCTGCGGTCCACCGGCGGCGGCATCCTGATCGGGGCGCTCGGGGCGCTGGTGTTTGGCTTCCTGCACCGGCGGATCAGCGACCCGCTGCTGGACAACGCGCTGTCGTTGATCATCCCGTTCGCGGTGGTGTTCACCGCCGAGCACCTGCACGCCTCCGGTGTGGTCGCGGTGGTCGTCACCGGTCTGGTGCTCGGGCACAAGCTGCCGCAACTGCTGTCGGCGGCGTCCCGGTTGCAGGTCGGCGCGTTCTGGCGGCTGGTCCGGTTCCTGCTGGAGGGACTGGTCTTCCTGCTGGTCGGGCTGCAACTGCGGGAGGTGCTGCGCGAGCTCGACGAGCCGACCGGCTCGCTGGTCCTGATCACCTTCGCGGTGCTCGCCACCGTCTTCCTGACCCGGTTCGTCTGGCTCTTCCCGGCCACCTACCTGGCCCGGTTGGTTCCCCGGATCCGCCGTCGGGATCCGGCCCCGTCACCGAAGTTCCCGATCATCATCGGGTGGGCTGGAATGCGGGGCGTGGTGACGCTCGCCGCCGCCCTGGCCCTCCCGCTGACCCTGGCCGACGACGAGCCGTACCCCCGGGCCCTGTTCATCTGGTTGGCCTTCGCGGTGATCGTGGTCACCCTGGTCGGTCAGGGCGCCACGCTGCCGCTGGTCGCCCGGCGGTTGAAGCTGCCCCAGGACGACCCGGTGCAGGACGCGTTGTCGGCCGCCGGGGTGCAGCAGCAGGCCAGCAGGGCCGCACGGGACCGGTTGGAGGAGTTGGCCGAGAGCGCACCGGGGTCCGTGGTGGATCGGCTGCGCCGGGTGCAGGAGGACCGCACCAACATGGCCTGGGAACGGCTCGGCGGCGACGAGCGGGAAACCCCGTCGCAGGCGTACGGTCGGCTGCGACAAGAGATGATCGACGCCGAGCGGGACGTGTTCCGCGCCGCCCGGGACGCCGGTCGAATTCCTGAGGAGGTGCTGGTGCGGGCCTATCGTGACCTGGACCTGGAAGAGTCGTTGCTGCGGCAGGAGGTCGAGCAGTGAGCTGTCAGCACCTGACCGAGGCCGGCACCGCCGAGCCGCGCACCCCCGACGAGTGCGCCGACTGCGTCGCCATCGGCGACACCTACTGGGTGCACCTGCGTACGTGCCTGAGCTGCGGCCAGGTCGGCTGCTGCGACTCGTCGCCGAACCAGCACGCGAGCAAGCACTTCGCGTCCACCGGCCACCCGGTGATCCGCTCGGCGCAGCCCGGCGAGGCCTGGCGCTGGTGCTTCGTCGACGAGGAGATCGGCTGACCGGTCCCGGACGGCGCTGGCCGGCCTGGCGCTCGGCCACCGCTCAGCGGTCGGTTCGGAGCGGCGTCGCGGGGCGGCCGGCCAGGGCCCACCGGGTGAGCGCGGGGCTGGCCAGGCCCACCACGGCGAAGAGCGCGCCGACGGCCAGCCAACCGGGCGTCCCGCCGTCGAGCACCACGAGCGTCAACAGGGCCGGGCCGGCGGCGCGGGCCAGACCGGCCAGCATGCCGTCCGCTCCCTGGTAGGCGCCGACCGCGTCCGGCGGGGCGAGGTCGTAGGCGAGTCCCGCTCCACCAGCGCTGTGCCACAGGTCACCGGCGGTGTAGACGACGGTGGCGACCAGCAGCAGTGCGACAGCCGCGGCGGTGGGCAGGCGGGCGGTGGCCGCGTACAGCAGCATCGTGGCGGCCAGCACCAGGCCGGCCCGGCGCATCGTCCGCGCCGCCGCAGCGGCGGTGTCCGCGCCGCGGCTCAGAGGTACCGCCAGCAGGACGGTGAGCACCGTGTTGGTCAGCAGCACCGCCGACACGACCGGCGGGGGCGCTCCGACCACGGTCACCGCCCAGAGCGGCACCACCAGCGTGAGGACCGTCTGATGCAGGGCGAGCACCGCCGACGCGCCACTGACCGCGAGGAAACGGCCGTCACGCAGCGGCCGTCCACGGCGGGCAGTGACCGTCGGGGCCGGCACGGTCGTGGGCTGCGCAGCCGGGGCTGGCACGGTCGGGCGCTGCGCGGTCGTGGGCTGTGCGGTTGGGGCCGGCGCGGTTGTGGGCTGCGCGGTTGGGGGACAGGCCGGCAGCCGCAACAGCAGCGCCGCCGACACGAGATAGGTGGCCGCGTTGCCAGCCACCAGGATCTGGTACGCCAGGTGCGTGTCGGCGGCCAGCGCGAACCCGGCCAGACCCGCCCCGACCGCGATGCCCAGGTTCGCCACCGCCCGTAGCGTGGCGAAGGCGTGCACCCGACCCTGCGGGCCGGCGACGGCGGCGACCAGCGCGGCGCGGACCGCGAGGTTGCCCGAGGTCAGCAGCAGGTCGAGCACCGCCACGACCAGGAACACCGGAAACGAGCCGACCAGCAGGTACGTTGCCGCGACCACAGCCTGGAGCACCTGGAGGACGGCTCGCAGCGTACGCGGGTCGCGCCGGTCGGCCAGACTGCCGAGCGGCACGCTGGCGGTCAACCCGACCAGCCCGGCGACGCTGAGCCCGACGCCCACCTGGGCGGCGGACAGCCCCACGTCCCGGGTGAGATAGATGGCCGCGCCGGTCAGCCACAGTCCCGAACCGACGGTGTTCGCCAACGTGGCGAGGGAGAGGGTGCGCAGCCGCCCGGCCGGCGGCAGCGGCGACACACCCCGCATCAGCGTGAGATGACCATGGCCGAGGCGGAGTCGATGACCCGGTCGCTGTGGGTGGCTGGGTCGCCGTCGGTGGCCTGGGCGCGGCGCGTGGCCCGGTTGTTCCCGGTGGCCCGTTCGAACGTGTCGCCGTTGACCGTCATGGTGGCGACGCTAGGCAGGCCGGGCGGAGTTGGCGGTCCCGAAAGACGCGAGGCCGGTCACACCGCTCCGCCACGATGGCATGCACTCCGGGGGGCATGCCGTCGGCGACGCTCCGGTGCGCGGTACGCCTGTCGTTCCGCCGTCTTCTGGCGGACGAATCGGGTGCGGCACTAGCCAGGAGAGTCCGTAGGGATGCCGCCGGACGGCGAGCGACACCGTCCTCAGGAGGCGGCGGCGCTCGGCGCGCACGCGCGATGTCGTACGCGGGCTTGGGTGCCGGGCTCGTCATGCCTGGCCGGATGGGCTCCGGTCACGTCCGCCGGTGGTAGTGGTTGCGGCGGGGGAGTTGGTCGGGGTCGAGCCAGGCCGGTGGAATGAATTCGGGGTGGCCGTCGCCGCTCAACTGGACGGTCCAGTCGCTGTGGTGGATGTGTCGGTGGTGGTGGCCGCAGAGGAGCACCGCGTTGGGCAGGCTGGTGTTGCCGCCGTCGGCCCAGTGGTGGATGTGGTGGGCGTCGCACCAGCGGGGTGGGCGGTCGCAGCCGGGGAAGGCGCAGCCGCGGTCGCGCAGGACGAGGGCGCGTCGGAGTGGGCCGGTGATGAGGCGGCGTTGTCGGCCGACGTCGAGGGTCTGGCCGGCGCTGCCGAGGACGGCGGGGAGGATGGCGGCGTCGCAGGCGAGGCGGCGGACCGTCTCCGGGGTGAGGCGGGGGCCGGCGTCGAGGGTGCCGGCGTCGAGCTGCCGGGCCAGCGTGTCGAAGCTGGTGGTGACGACGATCTGCGCGGGCTCGCCGCCGTGCTCGGGTAGCTCGCCGGTGCGCAGGGTGAGGCGGCAGAGGTCGGCGAGGGCGTCGTGGCGGCGTTGCCCGGGACTGCGCGCGTCGTCCGGGCCGGACGGCGCGGTCAGCGGGTCGATCGCGGCGCGGAGCAGGCCGCCGGCCTCGGCGTCCAGGGTGCCGCTCAGCCGCAGGCGGCCGTCCGACAGCTCGGACAGGGTGACGTGACGGTCCCGGTCGGAGCGGCGGGCCTCGGCCTCCAACGCGGCCCGGGCAGCGGCTTCGGCGACCTCCGGTGCGACATGGTCGAGGATCCGGGTGCCCAGCTTGCGCAGGAGAGTCGGCTCGAACTGCCCGGCCCACCCGACCAGCACGCCGACCGCCTTGTCGGCGGCCTCGGCGCCGGCGGCCATGTGCACCGTGCTGACCGTGTCGCCGATGACGCGGGCCTGCTCCACTGTGATGTCGCCGCCGGCCAGAGCGGCGCGCACCCCCGGCGCTCCGGTGTCCAGCGCGCTGGCGAGGTCGACCAGGCGGCGGGCGGCGGAGACCGTGAGTCGTAGCCGCTCACGCAACCAGACGGCCGTCGAGGACGCGCCCTGCGCCTGGGCCGTGCCGCGGCCGTCCAGCTCACGCACGAGGGCCAGCTGCACGGCCGCCAGGCGCTGCTCAAGCCGGTGCGCGGTGTCGAGTGCCGCGACGAGGTCGGGCTCGGTGAGTGCCCAGGCCGGCGCGTCGACGCACGCCGCGACCGCCGCCTCAGCCTGCGTCAACTCCTCCACCATGGACCGAGAATAGAACAGGCGTACGACAACTTGGATGCTTGCCTACATCGGCGGTCGTCTCATGCGGCTGAGGCTGGGTGCCGGCTGCTCGCCGACCCTGACGCACGCTGAAGCGGCCCACACCTGCCGGGTGCGGGCCGCACTGCTGTCCCGATTGGCGCCGGCCGTCAGATCGACAATGGAAGCGGGCCTCAGGGCATGCCGCCGGAGTCGCTGGCGACGCCGCTGTCGTAGGCCCGGTTGTCGTCCCCGCCGTACCCCTTGCCGCGCAGACTGCCACGGCGCTGGCGGCGCTGCTCGTGTCCGCTGGTCCGGATCGCCTGGCGGGCTCGGCGCATCGCCTCCTCGGGCCCGTCGGCCCGGGTGCGGCGACGGCGCCGCAGTGCGAAGACCGGCAGGACGGCCAGCAATAGCGCTGCCGCCGCCCCGGCCAGGAGCCACGTTCGTCCATCCATGCTCGTGATGGTAGGTACGCAGGTCCAGCCGTGCTGGTGGCCGCCCGGGGGAGGGCGGCCACCAGCCGTGCCTGCTCAGGACAGCGAGCAGGGGTTCCCGTTGACGGTGACCAGACCCGGCCTGGGGTTGGCGCCGCCGTTGGTCGTGGCGTTGAAGCCGAACGTCACCGTGCCGCCGGGCGCGATCTTGGCGTTGTACGACTCGTTGCGTGCCGTCACCGTGGCGCCGGCCTGGGTGACCTTCGCCAGCCATGCCTCCCGGACGCGCTGGTCACCGGTGAACGCGAACCGCACGGCCCAGCCGTTGACGGCGGTGGCGCCGGTGTTGCGCACGGTCAACTGCGCCGTGAAGCCGGTGCCGCCCTGCCAGGCGCCGTAGTTGACGTAGTTCACCGAGCAGGTGCTGGCCGGCACCGCGCCGGCCTCGCCCTGGTCGGCCAGGAACGACGAGATCCAGGCCAACGCCGAGTTCCAGTTGATCGCGACCTCGTTGGTCGAGTACGAGTTGATGTCGTCGACGTAGCAGAACATCGGCTTGCAGCCGGCGAGCAACTGCGCCGCGAACGGATCCTGCAGGGCCGCGTTCGCGCCACCGGCGAGGGAGCCGTCGGGCGGGCGGGGCAGGTCGGGGTTGAGCTGGTGGCCGAAGATCCGGCTGTGCTGGTTCTGCGCGTTGTGTTCGCCCCAGCCGGTGACGTACGAGATGTTCAGGGCGTTGCGGCCGAGGATGTAGTCCATCGCCTGGACGGCGCCGTCGCGGTAGGTGGCGTTGCGGGTCAGGTCGAAGGCGGTGGCCAGGACGATGGCGTTGTTGATGATGCTGCTGTTGCCGCCCCAGAAGTAGCTGTTGGCGTCACCGGGCATCGGCAGCCCGTACGCCTGCCGGCGCAGCTCGGCCAGGTACGCGTCGGCGGCGCCGGTGACCGAGGCGCGGACCCGGGTCAGCTCGGCGGCCGGCAGCCCGCTCGGCACGGTGGCCAGGTCGAGGCGGCCGAGCGCCGCGACGCTCTGCCAGCCGAAGCCCCGCGGGTCGAACACGTCGCCGGTGTGGTGCGGCGAGGCGCTCAGGTCGGTCAGGTAGGTCTGCTCCCCGGTGCTGAGGTACAGCTCGACCGCCGCCCAGTAGAACTCGTCGGTGACGTTGCCGTCGTCGTACGCGCCGCCGCCGGTGCCGTCGTTGGGGCTGGCGTACACCGCGGGATGGGCCTTGGCGGCGGCGTAGGCCGTCTTCGCGGCAGTGGCGCAGCGGCGGGCGAACGCCGCGTCGTAGGGGGCGAACAGCCGCGCGCACTGGGCGGCGGTGGCGGCCAGGTTGAGGGTGGCCGCGGTCGACGGCGGGTGCAGCTCACGTGGCTGCGGGTCGTCCTGCGGGGCGAGCGGCAGCCCGGTCCAGTTCTGGTCGTGGATCTTGTGGTGGACCATGCCGGCGAGGGGCTTACCGGCCGGCACCTGCATGCGCAGCAGGAACTCCAGCTCCCAGCGGGCCTCGTCGAGGATGTCCGGCACGCCGTTGCCGCGCTCGGGCACCCGCAGCGAGCCGTCGGCCAGCCTCGCGCCACCGTCGGCGGTGGCCGCCGTCTTGGTCCGCTCGAACGTGTTGAGCAGCTGGTAGGTGGCGATGCCGCCGTTGACCACGTACTTGCCGTGGTCGCCGGCGTCGTACCAGCCGCCGCGCACGTCGAGCGAGTAGTCGCAGACGCCCGGCTGGCAGGGCACGCTGGTGTCGCCCCGGTTGGGCGCGACGCCGAGGTGACCGGCCGGGCGGGCGTACTCGTCGCCGATCAGGTCACCGTCGATGGCGATGCCGCTGCGCTGGGCGTAGAAGAACTGCAACGAGTCGGCGCGCAGCCGGTCGTAGAGGGTGCCGGAGATGTCGAACGGGTGGCTGGTCTCGCCGTCGACGGTGAGCGTCAGCCCCGCTCCCGGGGTGCGGTAGCTGGAGAAGTCGACGGTCTGCACGTTCTGCCCGGAGGCGGCGTCCACGCCGCGTGTGGTGGTCGTGCCGCTGGCCAGGACCGCGCCGGCGGCCGAGCGGAGCTGCCAGGGCAGCGGCGCGGTCGCCTCGGTGACCACAGTGGCGTTCTTCGGCCCGCCCGGCAGGTAGCCGACCTGGTTGACGCGGACGCGGGGCCCGGTGTCCGGCTCGTACGGCGCGGGTGGCTCGCCGCCGCGCAGCGACACGTTGTCGAGGCAGATTGTCTGCGCCTGCGCGCTGCCGCCGACCTGGAAGATGAGCTGGGCGTTCTGGTTGTCGTCCGGGACGGTGAAGGTCGACTCGACGCGCCGGACGGTGCCGGTGGCGGCGGCGTCCACGGCGGCGTACGTGGTGTACGGGGCGCTGCCGAGCTGGAGCACGGCCTTGACGGCGGTGCCGGGCGTGGCGGTGATGTCGAAGCCGAGCGTGTACTCGGCGCCGGCGATCAGCGGCACGCCGTCCTGGCCGATGCCGGCGTCCCACGGGTTGGCGAGTCCACCGGGGACGGCGGCGCAGAGCCGGCCGTCGGTGACCGCGAGCGGGTTGGTGCCGTAGGAGAACCACGGGCTCACGCCCGCGCTGAAATCCCCGTTGTCGATCTGCTCGGGGGCGTCCGGTGGAGGATCGGCGTAGGCCGCTCCGGCGCCCGCGCCGGTGAGGGCCAGGGTGGTCGCCGCAGCCAGGAGGAGGCGACGTTTGGATGGCGTCACGGGGTAGTCCTTCCGGGACGGGAGGTGAGGCAGGTGGCGGTGGCGACCTGGGAGCGCTCCCAGGTTGCGGCTCGATGTTTCCAGTGGCGGTACCTCCTGTCAATTGATCCGACTGGATGGGATCTGCCGTCCGACGAGGGTGCAAGGAGCGCGAGGCGACGGAACGCGAGACGTGAGATTGGCCGCGCCACGCCCCGTCGTCCTGATCTCCTAGAGACAACTGCGCCCTTCGCCTGGCAGGCTGCCTCCCATGACCCTGAAGCTGCGTTCCGTGGGAACGAGCGACCGTGGGCTGATCCGCAGCGGAAACCAGGACGCCCTGCACGCCGGCACCTGGCTCGTCGCCGTCGCCGACGGCATGGGCGGAATGGCCGCCGGTGACCTGGCCAGCTCGCTCACCATCGACGCGGTCGCTCCGCTGGACGTGGAGACACCCGAGGACGCTCTGGTGGCCGCCCTGCAGGACGGCATCGCGCTGGCCACCGCCCGCATCCGGCAGGCGGTCGCCGACGACCCCGAGCGCCAGGGCATGGGCACCACGCTGACCGCCCTGCTCTTCGCGCGTACCGGCAGCTGCCTGGCCCTCGCCCACGTGGGTGACTCGCGGGCCTACCTGTTCCGCGAGGGTGTGCTCAAGCAGGTCACCCGCGACGACACCTTCGTCCAGATGCTCGTCGACCAGGGCGTGATCACCGCGGACCAGGCGAGCAGCCACCCGCGCCGGGCGGTCGTCACCCAGGCGTTGCAGGGTGAGGACGTCTCCCCGTCGTACGCGACGATGGTGCCCCGGGCCGGCGACCGGTGGCTGCTGTGCAGCGACGGCCTCTCCAACGTCGTCCGCCCGGACACCCTGGTCGAGGTGCTCACCGGCTACCCGGACCGGTCCGCCTGCGCCGGCAAGCTGATCGACCTGGCGCTGCACGCGGGCGGGCCGGACAACGTCACAGTGGTGGTGGCCGACGTCGTCGAGGAGTAGCCCCTCCTCAGCGCCGACGCGGCGCGGCACGCCGGGTTGGCGTCGCCGTGCCCGGGTCCTCCGGCCACGGATGTCGGGGATAGCGGCCGCGCAGCTCCGAGCGGACCTGCGGATAGCCGGTACGCCAGAACGACGCGAGATCCGCGGTGACCGCCACCGGGCGGCCGGCGGGGGAGAGCAGGTGCAGCAGCACCGGCACCCGGCCGCCTCCGACGCGCGGGGCCGCCGGCCAGCCGAACGTCTCCTGAAGCTTGACCGCCAGCACCGGCGCCGCCGGATCGGCGTAGTCGACCCGTATCCGCGAGCCGCTGGGCACCTCGATGCGTTCCGGCGCCAGCTCGTCGAGGCGCGCGGCCTGGGCCCACGGCAACAGCCGGCGCAGCGCCGAGGTCACGTCCACCCGGCTCAGGTCGGAGCGTCGCCGGGCAGCGGCCAGTTCCGGCCCCAGCCACGTCGGGGCGGTCGCGAGCAGCGCCTCGTCGCTGACGTCGGGCCACTCGTCGCCGAGGTGGTGCCGGCAGAACGCCATCCGCTCGCGCAGCCCCCGTGCCGCCGGCGTCCACGGCAGCAGCCCCAGCCCCTCCTGGCGCAGGCCGGACAGCAGCGCCGCCGCCACCTCCGCCCGGTCCGGGCGGTCCAGCCGCCGCGCCACCAGCTCGATCGCGCCCAGCCGGGTCACCTCCCGGGCCACCACGTCCCCGTCGGACCAGCCCACCTCGCGGCGCGTGGACAGCAGCGGGCCGGCCGCCTCTCGGGCGGTCGCCTCGTCCAGGGGGGTGGCCCGACGGATCCGCGCCGACGGCGCGCCGGGGCGGCGGTCGGCGACGGCCACCGCGAGCCAGTCGGACCCGGCCAGCCCCGATCCGACCGCCAGCTCCGCGGCGGTCCCACCCGTCATGAGGTACGCGGACCCGCCCGGCCGCCGCACCCGGGCCAGCCGCTCGGGGTACGCGAGACCGACCAGCAGCCCGGCGGCGAGATCGTCGGTGAGTCCGCCCGAGGCTGCCCGCCCACCGGCGGGCAGCGCGGCGCGTAACCGGCGTACCTCGGTGCGCCAGCGGGCCGTGGCGCCCGCGTCGGTCCCGGCGCGCAGCCGACGCCAGCCGGCCACCAGGTCGTCGCCCGGGCCGGCCGCGCTCTCCTCGGCGAGCAGGGCCACCACCTCGGCGGCGCGGTCCGCGCCGACCCGACCGGCGCCGTCGAGCAGCGCACGGGCCAGCCGCGGGTGCGCCCCGGCGGAGGCGATCACCCGGCCCCGCCCGGTGATCCGGCCCGTCCCGTCGACCGCGCCCAGCGTCTCGAGGGTGTCCCGGGCCACCGCCATCGCCGCGGCCGGCGGCGGATCGGGCAGCGCCAGCCCGACGCCGTCGGGGCGCCCCCAGGCGGCCAGCTCCAACGCGAACCCGGTCAGGTCGGCGGTGGCGATCTCCGGCTCCGGCCGGGCGGGCAGCCGCTCGTGGGTCGCCTCGGACCAGCAGCGGTAGACGTACCCCGGGGCCTCCCGGCCGGCCCGGCCGGCCCGCTGGGTGGCGGCGGCCCGGGAGACCGGCACGGTGATCAGCGCGCCCAGTCCACGGGCCAGATCGATGCGGGGCACCCGGGAGAGTCCGGCGTCCACCACCACCCGCACGCCCGGCACGGTGAGGCTCGTCTCGGCCAGCGCGGTGGACAGCACCACGCGACGCCGGCCGTCGGGGACGCCGGGCCGCAGGGCCGCGTCCTGCTCGGCGGCGCGCTGGCGGCCGTGCAACGGCAGCAGGTCGACGGTGTCCCGCAGGTCGCCGAGCCGTCCGGCGACCGCGGCGATCTCACCGGCCCCGGGCAGGAAGACCAGCACGTCGCCGTCGTGCTCGCGTAGCGCCCGACGGACGGTGGCGGCCACGTGGTCGAGCAGGGCGCGGTCCACCGGCCCGGCCCCCGGCGGCGCGACCGGCCGCGGCGGCGGCGCCCAGATCCGCCGTACCGGGTGCAGCGCCGACTCGGCCCGGACCACCGGGGCGGCGGCGGTCCCGCCGAGCAGCGCGGCGAACCGGTCGGTGTCCGGCGTGGCGGACATCGCGAGCAGCCACAGGTCCGGTCGGAGGGTGGCCCGGGCCTCCACCGTGAACGCGAGTGCGAGGTCGGCGTCGAGCTGCCGCTCGTGGCACTCGTCGAGCAGCACCGCACCGGTGCCGGGCAGCTCCGGGTCGTGGTGCAGCCGGCGGACCAGCAGGCCGGTGGTGACCACCTCGATCCGGGTGGCCGGGCCGACCCGGCGCTCACCGCGTACGGCGTAGCCGACCCGGTCGCCGACGCGCTCGCCGAGCAGCTCGGCCATCCGCCGGGCCGCGGCGCGTGCCGCCACCCGCCGGGGTTGGGCGATCACCACCCGGCCGTCGACCCGGTCGGCCACCGCCAACGGCGCGAGAGTGGTCTTGCCGGTGCCCGGCGGGGCCACCAGGACCGCGGCGCCGGCCGCGTCGAGCGCGGTCAGCAGCGCCGGCAACGCCGGACGGACCGGCAGGTCCAGGGTTACGTCGGAGAGCACGGCCCAGTCTCGCACCGGTGCGGGGGACTCAGCCGCGACGGACCTCGGGAAGACCGTGCAGGAACGAACGCCAGGCGGCCGAGCCGAACGCGAGCACCGGGCCGGAGCGATCCTTGCTGTCCCGGACGGCGACCCGACCGTCGACTGTCGCGACCTCCACGCAGTTGCCGTTGCCACTGCTGCGCGTGCTGGTGCGCCAGTCCGCCCGGGTCAGGTCGAGCGCCGTCATCCGTGGTACCTCTCGTCTGCGTCGGCGTGCCGCAGACGCGGTCACGCAAAGTTACGAGAAGCCTCCTTGAGGTGGGTCAGCGACGCCCCCGGATCGAGTGCCATCCGGCACAGCTCCTCGTGCAGAAGGCTATACCCGAGCACATGATCGGCATCCTCCAGAGCCAGGCCCATCGTAAGGTTATCCAGGTAAACCACTGACGCGTCGGCGGCGTCGGCGAAGTTGAGGATCACGTACGGGGTGGTCATCGCGGGATGCTCGCCGGCCGCGAACGGCAGTACCTGAATTGTCACGTTGGGTAACTGGGCGATGTGGCTCATGTGGGCCAGTTGCTCGGCCATCACGGCGGGGCCGCCGACCGGGCGCAACAGCACGGCCTCGTTGAGCACCACCGACAACCCGACGGGGTCCTCGCGGCGCAGCACCTCCTGGCGGCGCAGCCGGGCCGCGACCTTGCGCTCCACGCCGTCCTCGCCGGCCGTGCGGCGGAAGATCGCCCGGGCGTACGCCTCGGTCTGCAGCAGTCCGGGCACCGACTCGGCCTCGTACGTGCGCAGCGCCGCCGCCTCCGCCTCCAGTCCGACGTAGAACTCGAACCACTCCGGCAACACGTCGCTGTAGTTCTGCCACCAGCCGCGCTGTTGCGCGCCCCGGGCGATCTCGATCAGCGCCTCGGCGTCCGCGCCGGTGACCTGGTACAGGGCGAGCGCCGCCCGCACGTCGCGGGGCTTGATGCCGATCTGCGCGGTCTCGATTCGGGACAGGTTGCTCTTGGACATGTCGAGCTGGCGGGCGGCCACGTCGAGGGTCATGCCCGCCCGTTCCCGGAGCTGGCGGAGCTCGCGTGCGATGCGCCGACGGCGCACGGTGGGGCTGGCGGCGGGCCGGATGGTGGAGGCGGCGGTCACCGTCCGAGTCTGTCACGACAAGATCCGCAGGTCGCGCCTGCACGGAGTGCAACTTTCAAATCTGGGAGTTGCGTTGCAGTAGCCGTCGGTGCATCCTTTTCCGGGCGCGAACACTGTGGACACAGCCGAGCGGGAGGACCGTTTGCTCATCGCCGACGAGTTCTTTCTCATCGCCCACAACGACACCCGCGGCAAGGCCAAGCTCCACCCGGCGGCGACCGGCCTCGGCCTGGCCGCCGGGCTCCTCGGTGAGCTGACCCTCTACGGGCACATCACCGTCTCGGGTGGACAGGTCACCGTCATCGACCGGCGCCCACCCGCCGACGCGCTGGCGCACACCGTGCTCGACCAGTTGATCGGTGAGTCGCAGCACCGGGCCGTGAACGTCTGGCTCAGCTTTCTGGCGCAGAGCGCGACGACCTCGGTGGGCGAGCGGCTCGCCCGGGCCGGCGTACTGCGCCGCCACGAGAGCCGGCGGCTGCTCCGTACCTCGGTCAGCTATCTGCCGATCGACCTCAACGCCGTGGCCTGGCCGGCCACCCGGCTGCGGGCGCTGCTGGAACGCCCCGACCCGCCGAGCGTGCCGGACGCGCTGCTGCTCGGCCTGGTCGTGGCCGCCGGGCTGACCCGCGAGGTGCTGTGGAGCGCCGGCCCCCGCGCCCACCACCGGCTGAACGTCCTCATCCCCGCGCTACCGGCGCCCCTGAAGGAGCTCGTCGGGCACACCGAGGCCGCCGTCGGCGCAGCCGTGCTGCGCGGCATCCCCTGATTCCCCCGGTAACCCCAACCCCTCCCCCTCGACAACCGGAGTAGTCGTATGCCATCGACATCGACAGTCGACCGACCCAGCAATGTCTCCGAAGCCCTCGCGAGGGGACGCCTCGGCGTCCCCTCGGTCATCTTCTTCGTCCTGTCCGCAGCCGCGCCGCTGACCGTGGTGGCCGGCGTCGTCACCACCGGCTACGGCGTCATCGGCGTGACCGGCATTCCGCTGGCCTTCCTGGTGGTCGCCGCGGTGCTCGCCCTGTTCTCGGTCGGCTACGTGGCGATGTCCCGCCAGGTCGAGAACGCGGGCGCCTTCTACGCCTACATCTCGCGTGGCCTCGGCCGGCCGGCCGGCGTCGGCGCCGCCTGGGTGGCACTGATCGCGTACAACGCGCTCCAGGTCGGGCTCTACGGCACCATCGGCGTCGCGGCCGAGCCGGTGCTCGACCGGATCTTCGGCGGACACCCGCACTGGTCGATCGTCGCCCTGGTGGCGTGGGCGCTGGTCGGCCTGCTCGGCCTGCTGCGGGTCGACATCAACGGCCTGGTGCTCGCCGCGCTGCTGGTCGCCGAGATCGTGGTCATCCTCGTCTTCGACCTGGGCCAGCTCGGCAACCCGGCCGACGGTCAGGTGAGCTTCGCCGCCCTGTCGCCGGACAACCTCTTCGTGCCGGGGGTGGGCGCGGTGCTGGTGCTGGCCATCCTCGGGTTCGTCGGCTTCGAGTCCGCGGTGGTGTTCAGCGAGGAGAGCAAGGACCCGAAGCGGACGGTGCCGCTGGCGACGTACCTCTCGGTGGCGATCATCGCCGGGCTGTACGCGCTCTCGTCCTGGACCATGACCGTCGCCGTCGGGCCGGACAAGATCGTCGCTGAGGCCGGGGAGCAGAGCGTCGGGCTGATCTTCAACCTGGCCGCCGCCCAGCTCGGCGACACCGCGGTCACCATCGGGCAGGCGCTCTTCCTGACCTCGGTGCTCGCCGCGATGATCTCGTTCCACAACACCACGGCCCGCTACACCTTCGCGCTGGGCCGGGAGCGGGTGCTGCCGGCGGTGTTCGGGCAGACCTCGCCGCGGACCGGCTCGCCCCGGGCCGCGTCGCTGGCACAGAGCGTCCTCGGGCTGCTGGTCATCCTGCTCTACACAGTCAACGGCTGGGACCCGGTGGTCCAGCTGTTCTTCTGGGGCGGCACCACCGGCGGGTTCGGCGTCCTGCTGCTCATCGCCACCACCTCGGTGGCGGTGATCGCCTACTTCGTCCGACACGGCGGCGAGACCCTCTGGCGCCGGGCCATCGCACCCGGCCTGGCCACCGTCGCACTCGTCGTGATCATCTGGTTGGCCGTGTCGAACTTCGCCAACCTGCTCGGCGTCGCACCCGACTCCAACCTGCGCTGGGAGCTGCCCGCCGTCTACCCGGTGGCGGCCGCGCTGGGCATCGCGTGGGCGCTGCTGCTGCGCGCCAACCGTCCGGACACGTACGCCCGGATCGGTCTCGGCGCGGCGAGCGCTGCGGCGGCCGTGCGGTCGGGGGAGCAGCCGGCGCCGACGCCGGCCAGTGCGGAGGTGTCCCGATGAGCGTGGCCGTCGAACGGCTCGGGCCGCAGGACACGGCGCTGGTCGCCAACCGGATCGCCGAGGCGTTCACGGCCCTGGAGGTGACCTCCTGGCTGGTGCCCGACGCGAGCAAGCGCGAGGCCGTGCTGGCCGGGGACTTCGAGATCCTGGTCGACCACGCGATGCGGCACGGGTTCGTGCACGCCACCGCGGACCGGGCCGGAGTCGCGGTCTGGTTTCCGTCGGTCGGTGAGCCGGCCCCGCCGCCGCCTGACTACGACGCCCGGCTCGCCGCCGCGTGCGGCGAGTGGACCGACCGGTTCCAGCATCTCGACGAGTTGTTCGCGGCGAACCACCCGCATCCGGACCACCACCACATGGCCTTCCTGGCCGTGCAGCCGGGACGGCAGGGGCACGGGTTGGGCACCGCGTTGATGAGGCACCACCACGCCTGGTTGGACGCCAACGGGATGCCGGCCTACCTGGAGGCGAGCAGCCCGCGCAGCCGGGACCTGTACGCGCGGCACGGTTACCGGGCCGGCGAGCCCTTCCGGGTGCCCGACGGCACGCCGTTCTGGCCGATGTGGCGGGAGCCCGCCGGCCGCTGACGGGGCCGGCCGGGCCGCTGCCCCTGGGGGAGCGACCCGGCCGGTGCGCCGTTCGAACGTCCCGACACACGATGAAGGGCCGGGTCCACGCTGACCCGGCCCTTCATCGTGTGGTGCCTAGTACGTGCCGTCGAGCTGGCCGCGCAGCTTGGTCAGCGCCCGGGCCAGCAGCCGGGAGACGTGCATCTGCGAGACGCCGATCTGGTCGGCGATCTGCGACTGGGTCAGGTTGCCGTAGAACCGCAGGGTGAGGATCTTCTGCTCACGCTCGTCGAGCGTGGCCAGCGCGGGGCCGAGGGCGACCCGCAGCTCGGCCAGCTCGAACTCGTTGTCCTCGCCGCCGAGCATGTCACCCAGCTCGGTGGCCCGCTCGCCGTCGCCGGTCGGGGTGGACAGCGACACCGCGTTGTACGCGCGGGCGCCCTCCAGGCCCTCCAGGACCTCTTCCTCGGTGAGCTTGAGGTGGGCGGCGATGTCGGCGACCGTCGGCGAGCGGCCGAGGGTCTGCAGCAGCGAGCTGTTGGCGTCGGAGATGGCCAGCCGCAGCTCCTGGAGGCGGCGCGGCACCCGGATGTCCCAGGTGCGGTCGCGGAAGTGCCGCTTGAGCTCGCCGATGATGGTGGGGATCGCGTAGCCGGCGAAGTCGACACCGCGGGACGGGTCGAACTTGTCGATGGCCTTGATGAGGCCGACGGCAGCGGTCTGCGCCAGGTCGTCGGTCGGCTCGCCCCGCCCGCTGTAGCGGTGGGCGAGGTGGTTGGCCAGCGGCAGCCAGGCCTCGATCGCGCGGTCCCGCAGAGCGGCGCGCGACGGGTGGTTGGCGGGCAGTGCGGCCATGGCGTTGAGCAGGTCGGCGGCGCTGTCGGTGAGCGCCCGCGGGTCCAGCTTGGTGGTGCTCGTCTGCTCGGCAGCCGTGGTGCTCGCCTGCTCGGTGATCGTTGGCGCGGTCATGGGTGGTCCTCCCTGCACCTCGTCCGCGGACAAAAAGACGTGACGCTTTGGTTTAGCTTCGAATGGGCCGTTCGGGACTCACCTTAACCTGATCGGCTCCGAGAAATCTAGCCGAAAGGTTGATGTACTTAAGGCGTGTTGAACCACAAAACGCGCAAAAGCGGCAGCCGTCGAGCAGGTTGTGGGGTCTCTTACCCATGTGCCGGGCGATCCTGCGGCACCCGGTCGTCCCTCTGGGCCCAACCGGTCGGTGCCGCACCCTCCGCCAAGTGGTCAACATGAAATCCGACATTCGGGCGGCAGTGTCAACTATCCGTCGTTGTCCCGTCGGCGGGACCGGCCGTAGCGTCGCTGGGTAGACACCCGGTTCGGAGGCACCATGCTCGATCCAGCGGCTCCCCAGCTCGTCGTGAACAGTCGCACCCTGTACTTCAGCTGGTTGCCAGCGGATCCCGACGCGGTCGCCGCCCTCGTCCCCACCGGGCTGCGTCCCCGTGCGGACCGGCAGGTGTTCCTCAACCAGTACGTCGTCGAGGACGAGACGCAGACCTCCGGCTTCGGCGCCTACTCGTTGACGTACCTCGGCGTCTCACTCGCGGGCGTGGACGCGCCCGGCGGGCTCAACCCGGGCGGCTGGTGGACCCACTACGTGGCCTCCAGCCGGCTGGTCCGCGAGTACGCGACCGCGCGGGGCGCCCCGGTGCTCGCCGGTCATACCAGGATCGAGGTGAGCGGCGAGGCGCTGCTCGCCGAGACCGAGGCGGACGGGGCGCCGCTGATCCGCGCCCGGTGTCGGGTGGGGGAGACCGGTCACGTGATCAGCAGCGGGCACCACCGCTACTTCACGTGCCGCGACGGCCAACTGCTCAGCTCGGTCTACCCGTTCGTGGCCGAGCCGGTCGCGCCGTTCGAGATCGAGTCGGTGGAGTTCCTGCAACCCCGACACCCGATGTACGCGCTGCGCCCCGCCAACCCGCTGACCATCGGCTTCGGCTACTTCTCGCCGCGCTCCTCGTTCGCCTACCCCGGCGGGCTGACCGTGCACCCGGGCGGAGCCGGCCTGCCCGAGCCGGCCCGGCAGGTTCACCAGGTGCCGGCCAGCCTGGCGCGCAGCGGCCTGCCGTCCGGGTCGTAGACCAGCCGGTACACCGGCAGCGCCCAGGTGCGGATGTACCAGGGCAGCCGCTCGGGGCGGTGCGGGCGCAGCCGGCCGGGCGGACGATCGCCGACCTGGCCGCCGTCGTACCACCGTTGCAGTTCGTCGGCTGCGGCCGTGATGGCCGCGACGGCGTCGGCCGGGTCGAGCAGGTCGGCGTCGTCCGTGCCGTCCGGGTCCCGGTCCAGGTGCTCGCGCCAGAGCCGCAGCCGCAGGTCCCGGGCGTAGGCGCGTGCCCCGTCGCCGAGGCCCGCCGGGTCGGTGGGCGTCCGCTCGTCGCGCGTGTCGTCGAGCACCGCACAGGACAACTCGCTGTCGTGCGTCCAGGAGCGGCGGTTGAAGTTGTCGCTGCCGACGCTGGCCCAGACGTCGTCGACCACGCAGACCTTCGCGTGCACGTAGACCGGGGTGCCGGCGTGGTTTTCCACGTCGAACACGTGCACCCGGTCCGGCGCGGCACGCTCGCACAGCGACAGCGCCTGCTCCCGGCCGACCATGTTGGGTGGCAGGGCGAGCCGGCCGTCCACGTCCGGGTGCCGGGGCACCACGGCGACCAGGTGCAGCTCGGGATTCTCCCGCAGCGCCTGGGCGAACAGGTTGGCCACCTCGGTCGACCAGAGGTACTGGTCCTCCAGGTAGATGAGCCGTCGCGCGCGGTGGACCGCCTTGGTGTAGCCCCGGGCCACGGTCCGCTCGCCGTCGGGCGCGAAGGAGTAGCGCGGCCGGACGGCGGGGTAGGTGCGCAGCACCTGGATCTGGTGCGGCCCGCACTCGGGCGGGTCGGCGGGCTGCTCGGGCAGCGGGTCCGGCCGCAGGTCCGCGCCGCGCAACCGATCCCGCAGATACGCCATCGGGTTCTCCGAGTCCAGCGGCATCGGGTCGGTCCAGCGCTCCCGGAACACGGTGTCCAGCGCGCCGACCACCGGGCCGCGCACCGCGAGCTGCACGTCGTGCCAGGGCGGGTTCGGGCCGTACCGGGGAGACATCTGCACCGGCTGCGGGTCACCGCCGTGCGCGGCGTCGTCGCGGCGACTGTGGCACAGGTCGATCCCGCCGGCGAACGCTATGTCCCGCTCCGGGGCGCCAGGGTGCCGCAGCACCACCAGCTTCTGGTGGTGCGAGCCGCCGCGGCGGACCCGCTGGTCGAGCAGCACCTCGCCGCCGGCCGCCGAAATCGTCTCGCTGAGGTTGCGGTTCTCGGCCTCGCTGTAGGCCAGCGCGTCCAGGTGTGAGCGCCAGATCAGCCCCTTGACCACCACGCCGCGCTGGGCGGCCTGGGCGAAGAGCTGGGCCACTGTGGGGCCGTCGGGGCGCAGCCGCTGGTCCGGGTCGCCCCGCCAGTCGGTGAAGAAGAGGTGGTCACCGTCGGTCAGCGCCTCCACCTCCTCGACCAGCCGGTCGAAGTACGCTGCGCCGTGAATCAACGGCTCGGCGAGGTTTCCTCTGGTCCAGACGGGTAACCCAGAGACCGGGTTGGCGCGTTCCTGTGCGCTGAGGAACCAGTCCTGTAACGGCACGTCCAGCCCCCCGGAGGTCGACAACGTCCTCACGGTAGGACCCCCGAGGCGGGTCCGCATGCCAGGCCGGCCGAACGGTGACCTGGATGACGACGCGAGCACGACCGAACAGCCGAGGAGGCCACACCATGCACCGCGAGACGACGAACCCCGTGACCGAGTACCGCGAGCCGGCGGTGGAGAGCGAACGGGGTGCGCTGGTAGCGGTGTTGCTGATGGTGATTCTGGGCGTCGCGGGGATTTTCGCGGTCTCGTAAGGCCGCGGCGGGTCAGCCGGATCGGCTCCGGTGCGCCGATCGTCTCCAGATCGGCGATGTGGGGGCTTCCTCGCGACGAGATACCCCCACGTCGCCGATCTGGAGTAGATCAAGGGGAGGGCGAGGCGACTCGCTTTCGCATGACGTGCACGGGCAGAGACGGGTTCGCCGCTGCGGCCTCGGCCAGCTCGGCGTGGCCGAGCAACTCGACGATTCGGTCCACCGGTAGTCGAGGGCATACCGCCATCGCCTGGCGTACTGCGGCGTCGGGGTCGTGGGTGAGTCGGTCGATGAGCGCCGGATCCGCCTGTGGGTCGTGGGCGACGAGCCGCCGGACCGCTGGATCCTGGTCGTCGGCGAACCGGGCCAGCGCCGCAGTCGGGAAGTTCGGCAGAGCCAGCAGCCGATAGCGGTCGCACCGGCGGTGCTCGTACTCGCGGAACACCCGCAGCAGCAGGTCGGGTGGTGCGGCCGGATGGTGGTGGGCGAGGAGGGTTCTTACATCGGGATCGGGGTCGTCGGCGAGCGCGGCGACGACGTCGGCGGGCAGTCGCGGATCGACCGCGGCCCGCCGGCGCAGCAGCGGGTTGACCGACGAGGCGATGCGCACCGATTCCGCCAACGGCGGCAGTGGTGGGGGCGGCAACACCGACCGGTGGTGCCAGCAGAGGCCGGTCCGGCGGTCCCACGGTGCCGTGGTCAGGTCGATGTCGATCGCCGCGCGGTCCACCTCGCTGAGCGCGGGATGGACGGAGACGGCGGTGCGGACGGACACGTCCGGATCAGCGGCGAGCCGCGCCAGTTGCGAGCTGGTCAGGTCGTCGCGCCGGGCGAGGCCGCACCGGACATCTGCCGAAGGGTGGCCGAGCAACGCCTCGACCACCTCCGGCGGCAGTGTCGGGTTGGTCGCCATCGCGTCGGCGCCCTGCCGGCCGTCCCGGTCGGCAAGCACGTACTCGATGAGCGCGGGCGCGAGCCGCAGGTCGCTCAGCATGCCTCGGTACGCGTACCCGTTGCCGGGCAGGTCCGCAGGCTCCTGTGCCCGTTCCCGCTCGGCGAAGAAGTGGGCCGTCGCCGCCCGTACCTCCGGTACGTCGTCGTGCAGCAGGACTTCGCGCAACTGCTCGCGGGACGTCTCGTGCACGCTGCCGAGCAGGTCGACCGCGGCGGCGCGTACAAGGGGTTCTGGATGGGTGGCGATGCTGCGGACCGCACGCCGGTCGCGCGTCCCCAGGTCGATGACCTCGCCGCGCAGCTCGGTCGGTGTCATGAGGCCACGCCGGAAGTACCCGAGGAGCCGGTCCACGGACCGCATGAACGCGCGGTCCGGCAATGCCAGGCCCGGATCCTCGCGAACGAGTTCGACGACGCGGTGCTCGGGGTCGTCCGCGAGGCGGAGCCGGATCGCCGGGTCGACGTGCGGGTTGGCCGCGAGCGCGCCGCGTACGCGGGCCACGGGGTGACGCGTCGCCGCCGCGACGACCGCAGGCGGCAGGGCGGCCCGTCGCCGGAATGCTGCCGGAACGGCCTCGGCGTGGTCATCGAGGAGGCGCAGCAGCACGTCGAGCGGTGCCGCCGGATTGCCCGCCAAACCCCGCGCCACCGGGTCTCCAGCCGGACCGTCCAGCCAGAGGTTGCCGCGGATGTAGACGACCCTGGGGCTGCCAAGGTGGCCGTCGTTCGTCGAAGAATCGGCGGTCGGTCGGAGCGTCGTCCAAGAGTCGTCGGTAATCACGATCAGCGAGGTTATAGCGGCGAAACCCCAGCTCAACAGGGCTTTTCGCCCGACTGACAGCAGTCCGGGCCCCGATGTAGGCTGGGCGTGGCATCACTCTGCGGAACTCTGCGCACGGTGTCCATCGTGCACGTCGGCTCCCGACCATGATGGTCGAACGCCCGGCCGTCGGTGACGTGTCGCGGCGAGCTGACCTCCGGCCGCCGACAGAACCAAACCCTCCCGTACCGGCACGACCCCGGCCCGCCTCACCCACCATCGCTGGCAATCTTGGACACTTTCCGTTAGCAGCTAACGGAAAGTGTCCAAGATCTACCCTGCTGGCTGCCTCCCTCGCCCCGGGACGGCGTCGCCGGCGCGGTTTTCGACCATCAGGCGCGCCAACACCTTCGCGCACGGAACCCTTGGAATAGCACGGGAGAACGTACGCGGCATGGCACTGTCCCATGAGCAGTCGATCGAACTCATAAGGGAAGTGGCAGGGACATGGAGTTGACCGGCGCACGCTGGCGTAAGAGCACCCGCAGCGGTAGCAATCAAGGGGCCTGCGTCGAGGTTGCCGACAACCTGCCCGGCGTCGTTGGCGTTTGGGACTCGAAGGACCAGGCCGGCCCCGCGCTGGTCTTCAGCCCGGCGGCCTGGCGGGCGTTCGTCGACATGGCGAAGGCCCACCAAGCGGCCTGACCAGTACTACGCAAAGGCCCCCGGCGCGAACCGGGGGCCTTTCGCGTGGTCAGGGTCAGGGACGCGGGCCCTGGCCGTCGGTGTGCGGCACCCGCTCGGTGGGGATGACGCCGAGCCGGCCGGCCTTGAAGTCCTCGAACGCCTGGAGCAGTTCGTCGCGGGTGTTCATCACGAACGGGCCGTACTGTGCCACCGGCTCCCGGATGGGCTGACCGCCCATGATGTAGAGGTCCAGCGCCGGGGTGTTGCTGTCCTGCGTGGGGTCCGCGCTGAAGCGCAGCGCGTCGCCCGGGCCGTGCACCGCGAGCTGACCGGTGCGGACCGGCCGGCGCTCGACGCCGACGGTGCCGCGCCCGCCGAGGACGTACACCAGCGCGTTGAAGTCGGGGTTCCAGGGCAGGTCGACCTGCGCGCCCGGCTGCACCGTGACGTGGGTGATGGTGATCGGCGTGAACGTCGACCCCGGGCCCCGGTGCCCGGCCACCTCACCGGCGATGACCCGGATCAGCGCGCCGCCGTCGGGCGTGGTGAGCAGAGCCGACTCCCGGCCCCGGATGTCCTGGTAGCGGGGCGGGTTCATCTTGGCCGCGCGGGGCAGGTTGACCCAGAGCTGCGTGCCGTGGAAGAGCCCGCCGCTCAGCACGAGGTGCTCCGGCGGGGCCTCGATGTGCAGCAGGCCGCTGCCGGCCGTCATCCACTGGGTGTCGCCGTCGGTGATGGTGCCACCGCCGCCGTGCGAGTCCTGGTGGTCGAAGACGCCGTCGATGATGTACGTGACGGTCTCGAAGCCGCGGTGCGGGTGCCACGGGGTGCCCTTCGGCTCGCCCGGCGCGTAGTCCACCTCGCCCATCTGGTCGAGGTGGATGAACGGGTCCAGGTCGGTCGTCGAGACCCCGGCGAAGGCCCGGCGGACCGGGAAGCCCTCACCCTCGAAGCCGCTGGGCGCGGTGGTCACCGTGCGGACCTTGCGGAAGCTGGTGGACTCGTCGAGCTTGGGCAGGCGGGGCAGGACGAGGACGTTGTCGACGGTGATCGCGGGCATCGGGGGCTCCTTAACGTGTGGCGTGGGTGTTGCTCGACGTGGTGCCGGCCGCCCGCAGGCGGCGGCCGAGCCGGTCGAAGACCCGGGTGAGGCAGGCGACCTCGGCGTCGTCGAGGTCGTCCATCAGGTGGGTACGCACCGATGCCAGGTGGTGGGGTGCGGCTTCGGACAGGGTGAGCAGTCCGGCGGCGGTGAGCACGGCCTCGCTGCCGCGTCGGTCGTCCGGGCAGGCCTCCTTGCTGACCAGCCCGCGCCGCTGCATCGAGGAGATCTGGTACGTCAGTCGGCTGGGGGAGAAGACCAGCCGGCCGGCCAGCTCGCCCATCCGCAGTCGTTGCCCCGGCGCCTCGGAGAGCAGGACCAGCACGTGGTAGTCGGCGAAGGTGAGGTCGCTGTCGGCGCGCAGGTCGTCTTCCAGTTGGGTGAACAGGCGCTGGCTGGCCTCGATGTAGGCACGCCAGGCGGCCGCTCGGGTGCTGTCCAGGCTCTCGGTCACGCCCATCACGATAGCGCTAGTTCAAAATTTAACTAGCGCTATCGCGCGTTTTCTGCGTCACGTCTGTCCGGTTGGTGGTGTGCTTCGTACAGCTTTGAACAAAGCTCGGGGTAATTGGGCGGCGGCGCCGGCGCGGGGTGTGCCAGACTCCGGCTTCGTGGAACACGTGGAGCTCGCCGCCGACGACCTGCTGCTGCGCCCGTGGCAAGAGGCGGACGCCCCGGCGGTGCGCGACGCCCTGCGCGACCCGGCCATCGCGCAGTGGAACCCGCAGGGTGGCGGCCCGGTCGACGACCAGGCCGCCCTGCTCTGGGTGCGTCGCCGGGCCGACTGGTCGGCCGGTGACCACGCCTCCATGGCGGTGACCAACGCCGCCGACGGCGAGCTGCTCGGCTCGGTGTCGCTGCACCACATCCACCACGGCGACGCCTCCATCGGCTACTGGACGATGCCGGCGGCGCGCGGGCGCGGGGTGGCGACGCGGGCTGTCATCCGGCTCACCGAGTGGGCGTTCGGCGACCTTCGGCTGCACCGGGTGGAGCTGTGCCACGCGGTGGCCAACACGGCGTCCTGCCGGGTCGCCGAGCGGGCCGGCTATCTCGCCGAGGGGACGCTGCGCGAGGCGTACCAGTACGGCGACGGCCGCCGCTACGACGAGCACCTGCACGCCCGCCTGGCCACCGACCGCTAGTCGAAGGGTCCGCGTCGACGGCCGGCCCACATATGGGGCAGCTCGACAGGGGGCGAACCTGCCCGGCCGGGGCGGTCGTGCTGACCGGCTGATCGGACCGGCGCGGCCCCACCGGGGTGCCGGCCGGCTTCCTTCGCTACTCGGTGACCTTGCGCAGGAACGCCGCGAGGTGGCTGGTGGTGCGGTCGATCTTCTCGGCCAGGGTGATGGTCTCGTCGATCCGCCGCCCGGCGTCCTTCTTGCCGCGCAGGTAGAGCGAGCAGGCCAGGTCGGAGCAGACGTACGCGCCCACGGAGTTGCCCTGTCGGCCGTCCCGACCAGCCTTGCGGGCCGTCATCAACGAGACGCCGTCGCCGGTGTGGGTGGTCAGGCAGAAGGAACACATGCTGCGCCGGACCCGCCCGGTCTGCTGTGGCGCCACCCGCAGCGCGACCCCGACGAGGCCGTCGTCGGCCTCGGCGATCAGGTAGGCCCGCTGCGGCGCGGCGGCCTCGCGCCAGCCGAGGAAGTCCAGGTCGTCCCAGGGGCGCATTTCAAGATCGTTCGGTACGGCCAGCCGCTTCGCCTCGCCCTGTGTGCAGTTGACGAGGGAGGCGCGGATGGCGGGCTCGGTGAGGGCTAACATAGGCATCAGCCTAGCTCCCCTAGGCAACCGATTAACAAGACTAGATTTTGGGGTGTGCTGCGTGGCACGTGCCGGAGTGACCGCCGAGCGACTGGCCCTGGCGGCGGCCGAGCTGGCCGACGAGGTGGGCGTCGAGAACGTGACAGTCGCCGCGCTCGCGCGGCACTTCGGCGTGAAGGACGCGAGCCTGTACTTCCACATCAGGAGCGCCCATGACCTGCGGGTCAGGATCGCCCTGCTGGCGCTCGCCGAGCTGGCCGACCGGGTCGCCGAGGCGCTCGCCGGCCGGGCCGGCAAGGACGCGCTGGTCGCCTTCGCCAACGCGTACCGGGACTACGCGACACGGCATCCGGGCCGCTACGCCGCGATGCAGATCGACCTCGACCCCGAGACGGCCGCCGCGAGCGCGGGCGTCCGGCACGCCGAGATGACCCGGGCGATCCTGCGCGGCTACCGGCTCTCCGAGCCGGACCAGACCGACGCCGTCCGGATGATGCACAGCACGTTCCACGGCTTCGTGAGCCTGGAGCGGACCGGCGGTTTCCGCCACACCCCGCGCTCGACGGACGAATCCTGGGCCCGCGCCCTCGACGCCCTCGACGCCGTCCTGAGCAACTGGCCTCGGGAGTGACGGCCGGGTGGGCACCCGTCGTGCGCCCACCGGCCGGCTCCACCCTCGGATCAGGGTGTCGCGGGCGGGCGTCGCCGCGCGGTCCGCTGTCGGAGCAGGACGAAGCCCAGGCCAGCCAGGAACCAGGTGGCGAGGACGGCCAGGGGCACCAGCGTGTGCGAGCCGTTGAAGTAACCGAAGTTGTTGACCGCGCACACGGCCGCGCCCGGCGGGAGCTTCGCGGAGATCGCCTGCGCCCATCCCGGCAGCAGGTCGATCCCGATGGTCGCTCCGCTCGTCGCGTTGCCGATGGTGGTGAGGGTGAGCACGGCGAGCGCGATTCCGATCGGGCCGAGCCAGGCCCCGAGGGCCTTCGTCGTGAAGGCGCTGGCGGCCGACAGCAGGATGAGCGACAGGGCGAGCAGCGGGAACGGTGCCGTCAGTGACCCGTAGACCGGGCCGGCGACCGTCGCCGCGATCACGCCGATCGCGACGGCGAATCCGCCCATGGCATAGAGCCGGTGCCGCAGGCGCACCTTCGCGGTGGCCGCGGTGAGCCCCTGCGCGAGGACGAACGACGAGAGGGTGACCCCGAACACCACGTAGAAGGCGGACAACCCGCGGCTGTCGTAGCTCGCCAGCGGCACGATGTCGTTCTCCTGGACGGTCGCGCCGGCCTGCCTGGCGAGACCGGCGGCGAGTTGCCGGGCGGCACCGCTCTCGCTGAATCCGCTCGCGCCGGCGTAGTCGAGCGTCAGCGCGCCGGGGGAGGTCGCGCCGAGTACCGCGACGGCGTCGCCGTCGCGGACCAGGGCCGATCCGTCCTCGACGGTGGTCACCGGCGTGACGGCGACGGCATCGCCGAACCCGGCCTGTGCGGTGGTGGCCAGTTGCTCACCGACCACCGCGATCGGCAGGTGGCGCGGCTCGGGACCGCGTTGCAGCCCGACGTAGACGGCGATGAAGGCCGTACCGATGATCAGCCCGGTGAGCACGAGAGAGAGCCAGGCTCGGCGGTGGGTGACGACGGGCGTTTCCCGCTCGGTACGTGGTTCGGGTGGCGACGTCATGGGTGCTTCCTCGGGTAGTGTGGTTTGAATGTCCAACCAGACGAACCGTAGCACCGGTGGTTTGAATTCCAAACCGTCTCGGGACACGCTCGCTGTGGCGCTCGACGCGGTCAACGACAGGTGGTCGCTGCACATCGTGCGGGCGCTCGCCTTCGGGGCCTCCCGCTACACCGAGATCCTGCGAGCGGTCGGCGCGCCCCGGGACGTGCTCGCCGCCCGGCTGCGAAAGCTCGCCGAGACCGGCATCCTGCAGGCGCGATCGACCGAGGACGGCAAGGTCGCCGGGTACGAACTCACCCAGAAGGGTAGGGACCTCGGGCAGGTCATCCTCGTGCTCAAGCGCTGGGGCGACACCTACAGCGACGCCGAGGTACCCAAGGTCGACTTCATCCACGACGTGTGCGGTGAGGTGTTCGTCGCCGAGGTCTGCTGCCAGGCGTGCGGCAGGCCCCTGCGGTCCGGAGAGTTGTCAATCGATCAGGAGTCCGCCGCATGCTGACCGATCTGGAACTGGCCGACTGGCGGGAGCGGGTGGCCCGGCTGTACCTGTCCGACGTCGACCTCGCCGGCTTCCGCGCCGGCCGCGACGAGCTCTTCGCCACCCACCCGCAGAGCCCGATACCGCCGGCCGAGCGGCCCGGCTTCACCGGTGTGCGCTACTTCGCGCCGAACCCGGAGGCCGTGGTGGAGGCGCCCCTGCGACCGGCCAGCGGCGAGCTGCGGGTGGACACCGGCGGCCCGGACGGGGTCGTCGCGTACCGGCGGGTGGCGGTGGCCGAGACGCCGTGGGGGCCGCTGACGCTGTGGTGGATCGAGGCGTACGGGGGTGGGCTCTTCGTGCCGCTGCGCGACGGCACCTGCGGGCAGGAGACCTACGGCGGGGGGCGGTACCTCACCGACACGGTGAAGGGCACCTTCGGCCGGGGCGTCGAGCTGCTGCCCGGTGACCGGGTCCGGCTGGACGCCAACTACCTCTACAACCCCAGCTGCGCGTACGACGACCGCTGGGCCTGCCCCCTCGCGCCGCCGGAGAACCGGGTCGACGTGCCACTGCGGGCCGGCGAGCTGGCGTACCACGGCTGACCGGCCGCCCCGGCGGACTGCCGGGACGGCCGGTCGTGCCGGTGGATCAGCGGGAATTCGCCGGCGTCGAGCCGGGCACCTGCATCCGGCCCAGCAGTTGCCGGGCCTGATCGGCGAGCTGTGCGTCGACGGTCACCGCGTACTGGCCGGCGCGCAGCGAGCTGGCCGAGGTGAAGTCGTGCTGCCCGCCGGTCATCGCGTGCGCCACAGCGCCGAACACGGCGCCCCAGATCGCGCCGATGACCAGGCCGACCAGGATCACCGCCAGCCAGTTGCCGACGGTGAAGATGCCGAACAGCAGGCCGATGAAGAGCCCGAACCAGGCGCCGGTGCCGGCGCCGAGCAGGGCCGCGCGGCCGGTGGTCATCCGCCCGAGCACCGTCTCCACCAGCGTGAGGTTCGTGCCGACGATGGCGCTGTGCTCCACCGGGAAGCGGTTGTCGGCCAGGTAGTCGACCACCTTCTGCGCGGACGGATAGTCCGGATACGAGCCGATCGTCACTGTGGGTGGGCCGCTCTCCGGCCCGTGCCCGTCCCCGGCCGGCGTCGACAGGCGGCCTGCCGGCCCGGACGGAAGCACGTCGCCACTGGTTGCGCCGGGCCGCCACGCGGCGGCCGGCCCCGAAGCTGAGGTCATGAGCATCCTCCCTCGTCAGCCGACCGCGTTCCCGCCAGTGCCGGGCGGTAACGCCCGCCGCCGGAGTGGGGTGCGTGTCTCCGGTGAGGCATGTGCGGGGACGGTCCGGGTAGGCAGTCCGGTGCAGAGCGGACAGATCAGCGACCACGGGTTCCTCGCCGACGGCCGCACGGCCGCGTTGGTGGACCGCTCGGGCTCGGTGAACTGGTGGTGCCCGGGCCGGTTCGACGCGCCGTCGGTGTTCGCGCGGCTGATCGGCGAGGACGCCGGACACTGGTCGATCTGCCGGAGGCCGACTTCACCGTCGAACGCTGCTACCTCGACGGCACCCTCGTGCTGCGGACCGTCTTCCACACCGCGCAGGGCGAGGTGGAGCTGACCGACGCGCTCGCCCTGGAGCCCGGCGCGGGAGAGCGCCCTGGAGGCGGTCGGCGGGGCCAGCCGGCTCGCCCTGGTCAGTGGCCTGCGGCTGACCTGCGGCGAGGGCGAGGCCACCGCGACGTTCACCGTCCGCGCCGGCACGACCCACAACTTCACCCTCGGGTACGCCCCGACCTACGACGCGCCGCGCCGCAGGTGCCCGAAGCCGACCGGACCATCGCCGACACGGCCGAAGGATGGCGCTCCTGGGGCCGGCAGCACGCGTACAACGGGATCTACGCCGAGCACGTGCGGCGCAGCGCGTTGGTGGTGCAGGGCATGACGTACCGACCCAGCGGCGCGGTGGTGGCGTCGGTGACCACCTCGCTGCCGGAGAAGCTCGGCGGGGACCGGAACTACGACTACCGCTACGTGTGGGTGCGCGACTTCAGCCTGACGCTGCGGGCGCTGTGGCGGACGGCGTGTTACGACGAGGTACAGCGGCAGTTCGCCTGGTTGGGTCGCGCGATGGGCCGGATCGACGAGGAGCCGGTGCCCATCATGTACGGGGTTCTGGGGGAGCGGGACCTCACGGAGCACCGCCTGGATCAGCTCGCCGGCTACCGCGACAGCCCGCCGGTGATGATCGGCAACGACGCGTGGCGGCAGCGGCAGACCGACATCTTCGGTGAGGCGTTGGACGCGGCCTGGCTGATGCGCGACCGGCTGGAACCGTTGGAGCCGGACGTCTACCACCTGCTCCGGTCACTCGCCGACAAGGCGGAGCGGGACTGGGAGCTGCCGGACGCGGGGATGTGGGAGGAGCGCGGGATCGAACGCCACCACGTGTCCTCGAAGGTGCAGTGCTGGTCGGCCCTGGACCGGGCGGTCCGCTTCGGCGAACGACTCGGTCAGCCGCAGGACGTGGCCCGCTGGGCGGCCGCCCGCGACGAGGTGCGCACGGAGGTGCTGCAACGCGGGTGGAGCGACCGGCTCGGGGCGTACACCGGGAGTTTCGAATCCGACGACCTGGACGCGTCGGTGCTGGTGATGCCGCTGGTGGGGTTCCTCCCGGCCGACGATGAGCGGATGCGTTCGACGGTCCGCGCGGTGGAGGCGCAGCTGTCGCACGACGGCCTGCTGCGGCGCTGGAACGGCGACCCGGCGGGGTTTCTCATCTGCTCGTTCTGGCTGGTGTGCTGCCTGGCGCTGGCCGGCGAGCGGGACCGGGCGCACGAGTTGTTCGACGCGCTGGCCGGGCGGGTCAACGACCTGGGACTGTTCGCCGAGCAGGTCGACCCGTCGACCGGGGAGCAGTTGGGCAACTTTCCCCAGGCGTTCTCGCACATCGGCCTGATCAACGCCGCCGGTGTGCTCAGTGACGTCGAGCAGAACCCGGGGCTGCGTCGCCGCGGCATGCCGCCCGGGTACTTTACACCGACGTCGCGCCGAGCTGCCCGGAGCTGAGCGCCCCCACGAGCGTCCCCGGGTGGACGGCGCCCGCTCGGGGGATGATGCCGGCATGAGGCTGGTGCTCACGGCGGACACGCATCTCCCCAAGCGGGCCCGGGACCTCCCGGGGCCGCTGTGGACGGCGATCGAGGCGGCGGACGTCGTCCTGCACGCCGGCGACTGGGTCGACGAGTCGCTGCTGGACGCCATGACCGCCCGCGCGCGGCGGCTGATCGGCGTGTACGGCAACAACGACGGCCCGGCGCTACGCGCCCGGCTGCCGGAGGTGGCCCGCGTCGACCTCGACGGGCTACGGGTCGCCGTGGTGCACGAGACCGGCCCCCGTACCGGCCGGGAGCAGCGGTGCGCGGCCCGCTTTCCCGACGTCGACCTGCTGGTCTTCGGGCACTCGCACATCCCCTGGGACAGCGTGGCGCCCGGTGGGCTGCGCCTGCTCAACCCCGGGTCGCCCACCGACCGCCGATCCCAGCCGCACGCCACCTATCTGGAGGCCGAGACAACCCAGGCCCGACTGACGCGGGTCCGGCTGCACACCCTGCCGCGCCCCTGACCGCCGAGCTACTGGCCGCGACCCGTCTCGGCCTGCAGTTCGTCGATCCGCTTGGACGCCTCGGCCTTGGTCAGGTCGTCCGGCAGCGTCGCGTCCGCCTCCCGGGCCAGCGTGGCCAGGTACGACTCCTGGGCCGCGGTGGGCGGCTCGTCGCCGGTGACCCACTCGTCCGGGTCCTTGATCGCGCCGCGCGGGTCGGCCTGGTCGTTGCTGTGGTCCGTCATCATCATCACCCTCTCTTCGAACAGGTGTGCCAGTACCCCGATCACCGCCGGTTCATGCCCATCCGTGGCGACCGTCGGCACCTACGATCAACGGATGAGCGTGAACTCCTCGGGCGTGGCGGTGGTCGGGGCGGGCATCGCCGGGGTGGCCTGCGCGGTGGAGTTGGGCCGGGCCGGGGTGCCGGTTCAGGTCCGTGAACGGGGGCACGTCTGCGGCGGCCGGATGGCCAGCAAACGCTTCGACGGCCGCCCCGCCGACATCGGCGCCGCGTACTTCACCGCCAGCGACCCGGACTTCGCCGCCGTGGTCGACGAGTGGCGTGCCGCCGGCCTGGTCCGGGAGTGGACCGACACCTTCTGGTCGTACGACACCAACGGCCGCCACGACGTGCCCGGTCCGCTGCGCTACGCCGCGCCACGCGGGCTGCGGTCGCTTGTCGAACACCTGGCCGGCGCGGTGCCGGTGACCGTCGACCGGCTGGTGCTCGCCGTGGAGCCGGGGCCGGCCGTCGACGGCGAGCCGTACGCGGCGGTCGCCCTGGCCATGCCGGGGCCGCAGGCCGCCCTGCTGCTCGATCCCGCCCTGGCCGACGCCACCCGGGTCGTGCAGGAGCAGACCTGGTGGCCGGCCCTGGCCGCGGTGCTGCGTTTCCCGTCCCGGCGCTGGCCGCACTTCCACGGCGCGTTCGTCAACGACCATCCGGTGCTCTCGCTCATCTGCGACGACGGCGACCGGCGCGGTGACGACGCGCCGGTGCTGGTGGCGCACACCGTGCCGGAGTTCGCCGCCCGGCACCTGGCCCAGCCTTCCGGCGCCGGACCGGCGATCGAGCAGGCCGTCCGGGACCTGCTGGGGCTGGCCGAGGCGGCCACCGACGTGCACGTGCACCGCTGGACGTACGCCAAGCCGGCCGGCGACCTCACCGGGAACACCCACCACCTCGACGCCGACGGGATCGGTCTGGCCGGCGACGCGTTCGGCAAGCCCCGCGTGCAGAGCGCCTGGCGCTCCGGCCGCGACCTCGGTCGCGCGCTGGCCGCCCGCCTCGGCTGAACGCCGCTGCCCACTCCTCAGGGGTGCCCGGCGGCGGCGACCGGCCGGGCCTCGGGTTCGGACGGGTCTTCCGTCCGCTCACCCTCGCGGTCCAGCAACTGCATGACCGGGGTCGCCGCGACGCCGTGCACCACCACGGAGACGAGCACCACCAGCCCGACGGTCGCCCACAACAGCTCCGCCTGTGGAAAGTCCGCCTTCGTGGTGGCGTACGCCAGGTAGTAGAACGAGCCCACCCCGCGGATGCCGAACAGCGAGATCACCCAGTGCTCGGCCGGCCGGCCGGGCGCGCCGCGCAGCGACAACCAGCCGACGGCCGGCCGGATCAGGAAGACCAGCGCCAGCCCGACGGCGGCCGCCGGCCAGGTCAGCGGGGCGAGCAGACCGCCCACGATCGCGCCGCCGAGCAGCAGCAACAACACCAGGGTGAGCAACCGCTCGACCTGCTCGGCGAAGTCGTGCAGCACCGAATGGAACTCGTGGGTCCGCTCGGCGGCCCGGATGGCCCGCGCGGCTACGAACACCGCCAGGAAGCCGTACCCGCCGGCCACCTCCACCAGCCCGTACGCCAGGAAGGTGGCGGCCAGCGCCAGGAAACCCTCGGCGTGCCGGGCCAGCCGCAGCTCGCTGGGCGCCCGGAAGAACAGCTTGCCGAGCAGCCAGCCGATGAGCAGGCCGCCCCCCACACCGACGCCCACCTTCCAGAGCACGTCGACGGTGAACCACTCGGCCACCCACGCGCGCGGGGCGAGGCTGGTCGAGGCGATCGCGATGGCCGCGTAGACGAACGGGAACGCCAGACCGTCGTTGAGGCCCGCCTCCGAGGTCAGGGCGAAACGGACCTCGTCCTCGGAGTCCTCCACATCGGTCGGCTCGCCGACCTGCACGTCGGCGGCGAGCACCGGATCGGTCGGCGCCAGCGCGGCGCCCAGCAGCAGCGCCGCGGCCGGCACCAGGCCAGCCCACCACCACCCGAGCAGCGCCACCGCCGCGATGCACAACGGCATCGCGATGGCCAGCAGCCGCCAGGTGGAGGACCACCGGGCCCAGCTCAACGGCCGGTCGATCTTCAACCCGGCGCCCATCAGGGCGACGATCACCCCGATCTCGGTCAGGTGGGTGGTCAGCTCGGGGTGGGCCAGCGGGTCCGGTGTCGGTAGTCCGACCGGCAGCAGGAAGACCAGCATGCCGAGGGTGAGGAACGCGATGGGCATGGACAACGGGCGGCGCTCCAACACCCGGGGCAGGATGCCCGCGAGCAGCGCGCCCAGGCCCACAAGCGCGAACGCGACGTCTACCGGCTCCACGGACACCACCCTTTCGCCGCACCCGCGCGGCGCGGGCAGGTGGCCACAGACCATGCCCCGGAAGACTTCCGGCTATGCGTGTGCGCCCCGGTGAACCGGAGTGAGTCTCACCTCGGCCGGATGAGCGGGGAATCCGCCAGCTCGGCCAGCAGCGCGGCCGGGTCGTCGTACACCGCCACCGCGCCGGCGCCGGCGAGTTCCCCCCGGCTGGTGCCGCCGCAGGTCAACCCGACGCAGGGAATGTCCAGTTTGCCGGCCGCGGCGACGTCCCAGACCGAGTCGCCGACGAAGACGACGCGCTCGGCGGGCAGCCCGGACTGTTCCAGCGCCGCCTCGAGAATGTCCGGTGCCGGCTTGCTCTCCTGCGCGTCCGCCGAGGAGGTGATGGTGTCCACCACGTCGTCGGCGTTCAGGGCCCGGCGCAGCGCACCCACCTCGTGTTCCGCGGCGGAGGTGGCGAGCACCACCCGCAGCCCCCGCTCGGCGCACGCCCGCAGCAGGTCCGCCGCCCCGGGCAGCGGAGTCAGCCGCTCCCAGTACTCGGTGTACAGGGTGTTGTGCGCCTCGCGGAGCTTCGGGTCGTCGTCGCGGTCGCGCTCGGGGCCGAGCAGGTGGTCCAGCAGCTTGTCCGAGCCCATCCCGATCGAGCGGTGCACGGTCGCCATCGGCACCGGGTGGTCGGCCTGGCGCAGCGCCTCCCACCAGCTCACCGTGTGCAGGTAGGTGGTGTCGACAAGCGTCCCGTCGATGTCGAAGAGCACCCCGTGGGGTTTTTCGGTGGCCATGGGCGCACTCCTACCCGTTCGGCGGTCGGCTGATTCGTCCGGGTTCGGCGACGCCGGTCGACCTCAGCGCGGCTCGGCCGGCGGGACGAGGATCTCGAACCAGACCGTCGAGCCGCGCACCGACGGATCGGTGCCCCACGCGTCGCTCAGCTCCTCGATCAGGCCCAGCCCGCGCCCGCGACTGCTCAACGTGTCCGTGCGGGCCCGGGTCACGGTGCCCCGGGTGCCGGAATCGGCGACCGAGACCAGCAGCCGCTCCGGACTGAGATCGATCTCCACGCGGGCGGCCGTGCCGGCGTGCAGCAGCGCGTTGGTGGTCAGCTCGCTGGTGCACAGCACCGCCGCGCCGATCACCGACTCGGGCACCTGCCACTCGGTGAGCTGGCCGGTCATCCAGTGTCGGACCCGGCTGGGCGCGGTCGGCTCGGCCGGCACCTCCATCGCCGCCGACCGGCTCGGCTTGAGCGCGTGCTCGACCGCCAGCACGGCCACGTCGTCCTCGGTGCCGCCGGACACGGCGGCGGTGGCCACCGCGCAGAGGGCGCGGGGATCACTGGTGCCGGCCTTGGCCACGGCGTCGCCGAGGGCGTCCAGCCCGGCGGTGAGGCTCTGCCGCCGCCGCTCCACCACGCCGTCGCTGAACAACAGCAGGGTGTCGCCGGGAGGGAATGCGACCGTGACGGTGGTCGGGCGCCCGCCCAGCCCCAGCGGGGGACCGGCCGGCAGGTCCACGTACTCGGCGTGCGACCGGCCGTCCGCGGAGCAGCGGCGGATCAGCGGGGCGGGATGACCGGCGCTGGCCAGGGTCAGCTCCCGGCGCTCGGCGTCGATGACCCCGAACGCCACGGTGACGAACAGCTCGTGGGTGCCGGCCTCCACGCCGAGGCTGGCCACGAGTCGGTCCAGCCCGGCCAGCACCGCGTCCGGCGCCGGGTCGGCCAGGGCCAGCGCCCGCAGCGCCGCCCGCACCTGCCCCATCCGCGCCGCGGCCTGCACGTCGTGCCCGGCGACGTCGCCCAGCACCACGCCGAGCGCGCCGGTGGGCAGCAGGAACGCGTCGTAGAAGTCACCGCCGGCCGCGTTGCCGTCCACCCCCGGGTCGTAGCGGGCCGCGATCCGCAGCCGGGGCAGGTCGGGAAGGTGCTCCGGCAGCATGCTGCGTTGCAGCAACTGGGCGGTGCCGTGCTGGGTCTCGAACCGCCGGGCCCGCTCCGCGGCCTGACCGATCAGCTCCGCCGAGGCGGCCAGCAGCGCCCGCTCGGCCGCCGACCAGGAGTGCGGCACCTGGTAGCCGACCGTCAACCCACCCCGGATCACCGAGGTGCCCAGCGGCAGCACGGCCATCGACCGGATCTTCTGGTCGTGGCGGTCCACGGCGGTCTCGCGCAGCGGCTGCCCGTCACGGGTGAACGACGACTCGCCCGAGCGGGCCGCGAGCGCGACCGGGCCCAGCCAGTCCGCCGGCGTCCGCCGCCACAGCGGCGGCAACCGCTCGTCGGCCTCGTCCATCAGCTCGCCGCGGACCCGGCGCACCATCCGCCAGCCACCGCCACCCTCGTCGACCACGAACGAGACCCGGTCGGCGTCGAACGTGGTGATGGTGTGGCGCAGCGCGACCCGGGCCACGTCGTCGAGGGTGAGGGTGCCGGCGAGCGCGGCGGCCACCTCGCTGAGGCTCTGCAACTGCTCGGTCACGTGGGTGGTTTCGGCGGCCACCGTCAGGATTCCCACGATCTGCCCGGCGCTGTCGCGGACAGCCGAGTGACCCCGGGTGAAGACCACCTGCTCGACCACCCCGGAGCTGTCCCGGATCAGGGGGAGCGTGGACTCCTTCTCCAGGAAGGGCACGCCCTGCCGGTAGGCGCGCTCGATCACGTCACCGAAGCCGGGCAGCGACCAGATCTCGGCGTACACCTCGGCGGCCGGTCGACCGAGGGCAGCGGGGTGTTTGCTGCCCAACAACTCGGCATAGCCGTCGTTGTAGAGCAGGACGAGGTCGTCGCCGTACGCCAGTGCCATCGGCATCGGCGAGGCGAGGATCAGCTCGACCACGGCCCGGACCGCCGGATCCCACCCCTCGCGCGGGCCGAGGGCGGTGGCGGACCAGTCGTGGGCGAGCACGGCGGCCGCACCGGGCCCGGTGGATTCGCCGGGGACCGGGATTGCTGGCGTGGGGACTCGCCCGACCGTTCCTGGCATGTTCGCAGCCTAGCCGGCCGTCGGCCAGCCGCATCCGATCATGTGCGCGGGTCGCGGCCGGCCCCGGCGGGGTGACTGTTAGGGCAGGTCAGGACCCCTGTTTGACGACTTGTCGGAAAAATGGCAGGGAGCCACACGGACTGCCGCACCGGTGGCCGGGTATGCCCCCGGCGCAGTCCATGCGACAGGAGGGACATCATGCTGAAAACCCTCGCGGTTCGGCAGGCCGACATCGGCGATGCCATCGCCGACACCTGGAGGTCGGTGCTGCTCTTCATCCCGAAGGCAGTGGCCTTCATCGTCATCCTCGTGGTCGGCTGGATCATCGCCAGAGCGGTCCTCAAGATCGTGGATGCGGTGCTGGAACGGGTGCATTTCGACGAGGCCGTCGAACGCGGAGGCATCAAACGGGCACTGGAGAGAACGAAGTACGACGCCAGCGACATCCTGGCCAGGTTGGCGTACTACGCCGTCCTGCTGTTCACCCTGCAGTTCGCCTTCGGAGTCTGGGGGCCCAACGCGATCAGTGACCTGATCAGCGGTGTGGTGGCCTGGCTGCCGCGCGCGTTCGTCGCGATCGTCATCGTGGTGATCGCGGCCGCGATCGCCAACGCCGCCCGCGATCTGGTCACCGGGGCGCTGGGCGGGCTCTCGTACGGCAAGGTCCTGGCCGACCTGACGGCGATCTTCATCATCGCGCTCGGCGTGATCGCCGCGCTGAACCAGGTGGGTATCGCCACCACGGTCACCACTCCGGTGCTGATCGCGGTGCTCGCCACGGTCGCCGGCATCCTGATCGTCGGCGTCGGCGGTGGTCTGGTGAAGCCGATGCAGAAACGTTGGGACGGCTGGCTCGACCGGGCCGCCCAGGAAGCCCGGGCGGTGCAGGAGCATCGGCGGGCCACCTCGGCCGGGCGCGGCGACATGGAGCGGCAGATGGCCGACCGTGGCGGCGACCGGACCCAGGCCATGCCCCGGGTCGACGAGCAGTCGACGATGTCCGGTGGGCGCGGCACGTACCAGTCCGGTGCGGCCGACGAGACCCAGCAGTACCGCCCGTAGCGGGGCGCGACGGCACGATCGTGAGGGAAAGGGCGTCCGCGTTGCGCGGGCGCCCTCTCCGCGTCGCGAGTCGTACGGGGTGACCGGGTGGGTCAGGAACGGCCGAGCGAACGGGCCAGCGCGCAGACGGCGACGAGCCGGGTGAGCGGCCACTCCGGCTCGCTCCAGTCCACCGGGCCCCGCGGCGGCGTCCACCCGTGCTCCAGGGCGGCCTCGCGTACCCCCTCGGCGTAGCCGGCGAGCGTCGCGGCGGTCAACGGCCGCCGGTCGCCGTCCAGGCTGTCCCGCACGGCTGCGGCGTGCTGGTCGACCAGCGCCAGCAGTCCGGGACGCGCGGCGGCGGCGGCGAGGCCGGCGGTGCCCACGGAGACGGTGAGGGCGGCCAGGGTCGACCGCGCCGAGTCGACGGCGGTCCGGGAGGCGACCCGGTTGAACGGCACACGCATGGTGACCGAGGCTAACCGACCGGTCACGGGACCGGCCTCGGCCGCTCGGCGGGTGTCGGTTGTGCCACCGGACGAGTCGGGCTGGCCGCGGGGGTTGATCCGGCACAGACGGGGCAGCAGGAGAGGGACGGCGCAGCCCGGCACAGAGCACGGACGGCGCCGGGTGCGGCGGACAGCAGGGAGGCACCGATGGGGGAACCGACGGACGGGCCGGACGAGCGGCACCGGCGGCCGGCTGGGGTGAGCGACGAGACGGTCGCGGCGCTGGGCAAGCTCAGCGAGGCGCTGGAGTGCGTGGAACGGGCCCGTGGGCACCTGTACTCGCTGCACCAGTTGATCGGGCACGCCGACCTGATGCTCGACGACGCGGTGGAGCAGTTCCGCTCCGCCGGACATCCACACATCGCCGAACGGATCGACGCCGAACTGCTCGGCCGCAACGTGATCGCCGGCCGGTGGACGTTCCAGATCGTCGAGGACTTCGACGACGGTTACCACGCGTTGTTCCGCGAACTGGACCGGCAGGCCCGTGACGAGTTGGTGGGCGGGCGACGCCATCTGTTCGAGGCGGAGATGAAGGAGCGCCGCCGCACCCGGGGCCGACCGGGACACGAGGCCCGGCCGGTCGGCGAGGGCTAGTCGCTGGTCGCGTTGGCCGGCCGACGCCGGGCGGCGTCGTCGGCGATGATCACGGTGGCCACCATGAGCGCGACGCAGACGCTGAACAGCCAGGACTCGTCGGAGACGAGCCAGGCCGACACGGGCGCCTGCAGCGCGGCGAGCAGGAAGCCGAGCCAGGCGAGGCGGCGCTGACGCGTGGAGAGGATTCCGAAGCCTTGATGCATCCCGAAATTCTTACGCGAACTGGCCCCTTTGCCGTCCTCCGATCGGCCGATTCTGGCTGAGCTGTCCGCATTCTCAACCGTCCGGACACCAGTTCTTGTCGCGGCGCACGGGCGGCTCCCGCCGCCGGTAAGGTGCGCTGCGGCAGGATGGGGTCCCGTGTCCACCTCGCCCGCGCCGCCCCGCGCCACGCTGCTCCTGCTGGCCTATCTCGCGTTCGTCAGCCTCGGCCTGCCCGACGGACTGCTCGGCGTCGGCTGGCCGTCGATCCGCGCGGACTTCGGCGTACCCACCGAGGCGGTCGGACTGCTGCTCACCGCCGGCACGGTCGGCTATCTCGCCTCCAGCGTGCTGGCCGGGTTCACGCTGGCCCGCCTCGGCGTGGGCGCGCTGCTCGCCGGCAGCACCCTGCTGGCCAGCCTGGCGCTGACCGGCTACGCCGTGAGCCCCGGGCTGGCCGTGCTCGTGGGCTGCGCGCTGGTGCTCGGGCTGGGCTCCGGTGCGATCGACTCCGGGCTCAACGCGTACGCCGCCGGGGCCTTCGGCCCGCGACACATGAACTGGCTGCACGCCTTCTTCGGCCTCGGCGTGGCGATCGGGCCACTGATCATGACGGCGGCGCTCAGCGCCGGGCTGGCCTGGCGGTGGGGGTACGGCATCGTGGCCGGCGCCCAACTCGCTCTCGCCACCGCGTTCGCGCTCACCGTACGCGCGTGGCAGCGCCGCGCTCCCGCTCCCGAGCCGGGCGTGGGGACGACCGACGCCGCGCCCGCGGTCCGGGTGCCGGTCCTGGCCACGCTGCGGCTGCCGGCGGTCTGGTCCGGGGCACTGGCCTTCGCGCTGTACGTCGCCATCGAGGTGTCCGCCGGACTCTGGGCGTTCCTGCTGCTCACCCAGGGGCGCGGCCTGAGCGCCGCCGTGGCGGGCGGCTGCGTCTCCGCGTACTGGGGCAGCCTCTTCGTCGGCCGGGTGGTCCAGGGCGTGGTCGCCGAGCGGCTGGGGCCCCGGCTGGTGTTGCGGGTCAGCCTGGGCGGCATGGCCCTCGGTGCGGCGCTGATAGCGGTGCCCGGGTCGGCCGTGCTGGCCGTGCTCGGCCTGGTCGTGCTGGGGTTCGCCGCCGCGCCGGTGTTCCCCCTGCTCACCCTCACCACCGCCGACCGGGTCGGCGCGGCGCACGCGGACCGGGCCATCGGGTTGCAGATCGGTGCCGCCGGTGTCGGCGCGGCGCTCGTCCCGACAGGCCTCGGCGTGCTGATCAGCAACGTGTCGGTGCAGGTGCTCGGCCCGGCCCTGGTGGTGCTCGCGCTTGCGTTGATCGTGCTCTACGAACTGGGCGCCCGCCGGCCCGCCGCCGGGAGCGGGCCGGAGCAGCCCGGCCCCGGCTCCGATGCGTCTGGGCTCGCAGCGGCCGGGCCCGCCGCGTCCGAGCCCGCCGCGTCCGGGGCGCCGGCCCAGTCCCGGGCCGCTCTGCCCGACGCGGACTATCCGTTGTCCGGTCCGGTCCGGCCGGTCGTCGACGGGCGGTAGGCGCGCTGCGGGTCGGTCGGCTCCCGCCCGGCGCCCTCGGCCTCTCCGCCTCGGTCGGCCGCCGCGGGCCCGTGCCCGAAGGCGGCCTCCTCACCGGCGTCGTTGCCGGTCACGTCGTCGGCCTGCCCGTCGATGCTGGAGCCCGCCACGGCGCGCTCCAACTCCTCCAGCGGAAGCCGTTCCTCGTCGCGCCACACCCTGTCGTCCGTCATGACTTCAGCCGTACCCGGGCGCGATGATCGCAAACGGGTACCAGCCGGCCCGAGACACGACGATGGCCGCCGGGAACTCCGGCGGCCATCCTCGGTCGGTTCGCGGGCTCACGGCTGCGGGCGGTCCACCGAGCCACGCCAGGCGCCGGTCTCCTGACCGCGCCGCTCGATGAACGTCTTGAACCGCTCCAGATCGCCCTTGGCCCGCCGGTCGACGATGCCGAGCTTGTCGCCGGCCTGCTCGACCACCCCGTGCGGCTCGAACTCGAGCTGGAGGGTGACCCGGGTCTTGCCCTCGTCCAGGCGGTGGAAGGTCACCACACCGGCCTGCTGGGTGCCGCCGGTGGAGCGCCAGGCGACCCGCTCGTCGGGCAGCTGCTCGGTGATCTCGGCGTCGAACTCGCGCTTCACGCCGGCGATGTCCACCGTCCAGTGAGTCATCGTGTCGGAGAGCTGCCGGACCTCCTGCACGCCCTCCATGAACTGGGGGAACTCCTCGAACTGCGTCCACTGGTCGTACGCGGTGCTTACGGGTACGGAAACCTCGACGTGTTCGGTGACGCCACTCATCAGGAACCCTCCTCTGGTCGCGGGTGATGGCCGGATCGGGGGACGATCCTGCTCACCAGCGAGTTGTCTCGTTCTTGTTGCCGAGCGCGGCCCACACCTCGGAGACCGTCTGGTACTCGGTGCCCTCGGGCAGCCGCTCCAGCGCCGCCACGATGTCGTCGGGCGCCTCGTTCTCCCGGGCGCTGGCGATGAGCACCAGTCGGTCGCCGGGCAGCGCGCTCATGGAGATGAACCGGCCGAGCCGGCTGCGCTGCTCGACGTCGGTGGAACTCATCCCCTGCGGCGTGCCGGTGCGCAGGTCGCCCGCCGGTGCCGTGGTGGTCTCCGGCTGGTCCTCGCCGGCCGGTTCCGGCACCCGGGACTCGTCGACCCGAGAGCCACCGGTCCCCGGCCCCTGCACGAGGCCGCTGACCTCCTGGCTCATCTGCTCGTCGATCCTCGGTCCGTGCTTGCTGTTGCCACGCTCCATGCCTTCTGCGCTACCCGGCACCCCGCCCGGTAAACCGGCACCGCGTCACGAACCGGCCCCCGGGCCGGACATCCGGGCGGACAACCGGCGCTTAGGAGTCGGCGGCCTTCCGCGGCGGCAGAATCGGCTCCTGGAGGTCCTTCTCGCCCGCCTGCAACTGCCGGCCGCGCTGCACCTCGGCGTTGATCTGCACCCCGAGCATCAGGGCGGAGTTGGACAGGTAGAGCCAGACCAGGAACGCGATGGCCGCGCCCAGGCTCCCGTACGTCGTGTTGTACGAGGCGAACTTGGCCACGTAGAGGCCGAAGCCGAAGGAGACCGCCGCCCAGGAGACCAGGGCCACCGCGCCGCCGGGGGTGAGCCAGCGGAAGCGGGGCTGGCGCACGTTCGGGGCGATCCAGAACAGCAGGGACAGCAGCACCGCCATGACTATGGCGAGCACCGGCCACTTCGCCACGCTCCACACCGTCCGGGCCAGGCCGCCGGCGTGGATCAGGTCGCCGACCGCGTCGGTGACCGGGCCGCTGACGATCAGCGCGAGGGCGACCACCGCGAGCAGCACCAACGTCACCGCGGCCAAGCCGATCTGCACCGGCCGCAGCTTCCAGACCGGCCGACCCTCGGTCACCCCGTAGATCGCGTTGGAGGCACGGGTGAACGCCCCGATGAAGCCCGACGCCGACCACAGCGCGCCGAGCAGACCGAAACTCAGCAGCACCTTCACGTTGCTCTGCTGAACCACCACGGCCCGGATCACCCCGACCACGCCGCCGTCCTTGTCAGCCACCACCGATCCGGCACCCACCTGCTTGGCGAGGTCGACAACCGTGTCCAGGGTCCGCTCGCCGTCGGAGACCAGACCGACCAGGGCCACCACCACGATGGCGGACGGAAAGAGCGCCAGCACCCCGTAGTAGGTGAGTGCGGCGGCCCAGTCGGAGCAGTTGTCGTTGACGAAGTTCGTCACGCTGCGCACCAGCACCCCGCGCCAGGTCCGCCAGCTCAGCTGCCGCATCCGCCGGGGCACCGGCGCACCCGGCGTGTTGGCGCGCGTCGTACCGGGCTCCGTGGTCGTCATGCCCGCTCCCTGTTCCCCGGCCACCGGATGACCGGTCATCCGGTCGGGCCTGGCCCGGCCGGTACCCGAAGCGGGAAATCGACAAACCCGGGCCGACGCCGCCGTGGTGCGGCCCCGCCCGCGACGCGTTTGCCACCCCGCCCGCGGGGAACGGTGACAGTGATTCTGTCGACACGGAGGAGGACGAGATGCCCGGGCGCGAGGACCTGCCCAGCACGCTGCGACGCTCCCCGGACAAGGCGCAGCGCACCTGGGAGAAGACACACGACTCGGCGGTGGAGACCTACGGCGAGGGCGAGCGGTCGCACCGCACCGCCTTCGCGGCGGTGAAGCACCAGTTCGAGAAGGTGGGCGACCACTGGGAGCCGAAGGGCCGCAAGGGCCCGAGCGACCGGCAGGCCGCTGGCGGCGGCCCGGAGCGGCGCGCACCCACCGCCGGTGGGGTGGACGCCAACGCCAGCAAGGACCACCTCATGTCGGTGGCCCGCAAGCTGGACGTACCCGGTCGGTCGAGCATGACCAAGCCGGAGCTGGTCACGGCCATCGAGGAGGCCAACGACCGGGCCACCCGCAAGGCTCGCGGCGACTGACCCACGAACAGCGCGGTACGGGCGGACGCGCCACCCCGGCGTCCGCCCGTAGCGTTCACCAGTGACCGCCGCCGGGCGCCTCGATGTGCACCGCCTTCGTGGCGCTGAACTCGTCCAGCAGCTCCGGGCCGTACCCGAAGCCCTGCCCGCTGGCCCGGCGCGGATGCGCGGCACCGCCGGGCGCCCCGCCGAACACCGAGTTGACTTTCACGGTGCCCACCGGCAGTTCCCGCCACGCCCGCTGCGCATGGCTCATCGACGCGGTCAGCACCGTCGCGGCCAGCCCGTACTCCGAGTCCGCCGCGCAGGTCAGCGCCTCGTCGAAGGAGTCGACCACCACCACCGGGGCGACCGGCCCGAACGTCTCCTCCCGTACCAGCACCATGTCGTGCCGACAGTCGGTGACCACGGTCGCCGGGTAGTACGCCCCGGGCCCGTCCGGCACCTCACCACCGGTACGCACCCGCGCGCCGGCCGCCGCCGCCGCGCTCACCTGCCCGTGTACGTGGTCGCGGTGCCGCCGGTCGACGAGCGGGCCCAGCTCGGTGCCCGGGTCCCGACCCGGCCCGACCCGCAGTGCGCCGGCCCGCCGCACCAGCGCCGCCACGAAGTCGTCGGCCACCTCCCGGTGTACGTAGATCCGTTCCACCGCGACGCAGATCTGCCCGGCGTTCGCGAACGCCCCGAGCGCGGCCTGCTCCGCCGCCCAGTCGGGGTCGACACCCGCGTCGACGACCAACGGGTCGCTGCCGCCGTTCTCCAGCAGCACCTTCACGCCGGTACGGGCCGCGGCGGCGGCGATCTTCCGCCCGGTGGCTGTGGAACCGACGTGCGCGACCACGTCCACGTCCTGTGTGGCCAGTGCCGCGCCGACCTCCGGACCACCGGTGAGCAGGGACAGCACCCCGGCCGGCAGCGCCGCGTCCAGGGCGCGCGTCAGCAGCCAACCCGTCGCCGGCGTTCGCTCGCTGGGCTTGTAGAGCACCACGTTGCCGGTGACCAGGGCCGCGCCGAGCAGTCCGCAGGACACCGCCACCGGGTCGTTCCAGGGGGTGATGACGGCGACCACGCCCCGGGGCTGGGGCGTCATGAAGTCCACCGCGTCAGTCGCGCCGTTCAACGTCCGCCCGCCGCGTAGCGGGGCCAGCTCCGCGTACTGTCGCAGGGTGCCGATACCCGCCTCGACGCCGCCGCGGGCGTCCGCGAGCGGCTTGCCCATCTCCGCGGTGACCGCCGCCGCCAGCTCGTCGGTGACGGCCGCGACCGCGTCCGCGGCCCGGTGCAGCGCCGCCGCCCGCTCCGCCGGCGCGGTCGCCGCCCACTGCGCGGTCGCGTCCCGCGCCGCCTGGGCCGCCTTGCCGACCTCGTCGGCCGTGGCGACCGGCACGGAGCTGACCGGTTCGCCGTCCGCCGGATCGTGGACGACCAGCTCGCCGCCGGCCCCGCCCGCGCCCCACACCCCGCCCACCAGCTGCGCAACCGTGTACATGCGGCGCTGGATGCCCCGGCCCGGGCGAGACAAACGCGTTTCGCCCGGTTGCGCGCCGGGTAGGCGGATCGGGTGACTACCACCGGCGCGCAGAGCGCGGACGCCGTCGTCGTCGGCGCCGGGCACAACGGCCTGGTCGCGGCGAACCTGCTGGCCGACGCCGGTTGGGACGTGGTGGTGCTGGAGGCGACCGCCGTACCCGGCGGCGCGGTGCAGTCCGCCGAGGTGACCGCCCCGGGCTACCTGAGCGACCTCTACAGCTCGTTCTACCCCCTGGGGTACGCCTCGCCGGTGCTGAACGGCCTCGACCTGGGCCGGTACGGGCTGTCCTGGCGGCACGCCCCGGACGTGCTGGCACACCTGCTGCCCGACGGCCGGGCGGCGGTGATCAACCGGGATCCGGACGTCACGGCCGCCTCGCTGGAGCAGTTCGCCCCCGGCGACGGGAAGCGCTGGCTGAACGCGTACACCGACTGGCTCGACGTGGCCGAGCCGATGCTCACCACCATCACCACGCCGTTCCCCCCGGTGCGCGGCGGCCTGGGCCTGCTGCGCCGGCTGCGGGTCGCGGGCGCCCTGCGGCTGGCCCGCCGACTCGTGGTGCCGGTGCGCAAGCTCGGCGACGAGCTGTTCGACGGTCCGGGCGGGCCGGCGCTGCTCGCCGGCTGCGCCCTGCACACCGATCTGTCCCCCGAGGAGGCCGGCTCCGGCGTGTACGGCTGGCTGCTGGCCATGCTCGGCCAGCAGGTCGGCTGGCCGGTGCCCGACGGCGGCGCGCGGCAGATCACCAACGCGCTGGTGGCCCGCCTGTCCGAGCGCGGTGGCCGCATCCTCTACGGCGCGCGGGTCGACCGGGTGCTCACCGCGCGCGGCCGGGCGATGGGCGTCCGCACCGAGGGCGGCGCGCTGTGGCGGGCCCGCCGGGCCGTCCTCGCCGACGTGCCGGCCCCGGCCCTCTACCTCGACCTGGTCGGGGCTTCGGTGCTGCCGTCGCGGCTGGTCGAGGACCTGGCGCACTTCCGGTGGGACGGCTCGACGCTGAAGGTGGACTGGGCGCTCTCCGCCCCGGTCCCGTGGACCAACCGGGAGGTCGCCGGCGCCGGCACCGTGCATCTCGGCGCGGACCTCGACGGGCTGACCCGCTACGCCGGCGAACTCGCCCGCGGCGAACTGCCCCGCGACCCGTTCCTGCTGGTCGGGCAGATGTCCGTGGCCGACCCGAGCCACTCACCGCCGGGCACCGAGTCGCTGTGGTCGTACACCCACCTGCCGTTCCGAAAGGACTGGCGGGCCGAGGAGATCGCTGGGCACGTGCAGCGCATGGAGGACGTGCTGGAGGCGGCGGCCCCGGGCTTCCGGCAGCTCATCGTGGGACGGCACGTGGCCGGGCCCGCCGAGCTGGAGAAGGGCGACCCGAGCCTGGTCGGGGGCGCGCTCGGCGGGGGCACCGCCGCCGCGTACCAGCAGCTGTTCCTGCGCCCGATTCCCGGCCTGGGCCGGGCGGACACCCCGGTGGACCGGCTCTTTCTGGCCAGCTCGTCGGCGCACCCGGGCGGTGGGGTGCACGGCGCACCGGGCGCGAACGCGGCCCGCGCGGCCCTGGCCCGCGACCGTGCCCTGACCGGCGCTGCCTACGCGGCGGCGGTCGCCACCGCCCACCGGGCCGTCTACCCCCCGACCTGATGCGGTGATCAAGAGGTTTGCGTCAGATTCCGGCTCGCCGGTGACGCAAACCTCTTGATCACCGCTGGGGGCGGGGTCAGTTGGTGATGTTGCGGTGTTTGCTGCGCAGGCGGAACGGCATCAGCGCGCTCTCGACCTTGGTCGCCGTGGTCATCTTGGAGACGCCGTCGCGCCGCTCCTCGAAGCGGATCGGGACCTCCAGGATCGTGTGGCCCAGCTTGGTCGCCAGGTAGTGCATCTCGACCTGGAAGCTGTAGCCGTTGGACTGCACGCGGTGCAGGCCGATGTCCTTCAGCGCGTCGGCCCGCCAGATCTTGAAGCCGGCGGTCAGGTCCCGGATGCGCACCCGCAGCAGCGTGTGCACGTAGAGGTTCGCCCATCCGCTGAGCGCGCGCCGGTACAGCGGCCAGTTCTCGTCCAGCTCGCCACCGGGCACGTACCGGGAGCCGATCACCACGCCGGCCTGGGTGGAGAGCAGCGCGCCCAGCATCCCCGGCAGCGCCTCCGGCGGGTGCGACAGGTCGGCGTCCATCTGTGCCACGAACTCGGCGCCGCCCTCGAGAGCCCGGCTCATCCCGTCGACGTACGCCCGGCCCAGGCCCTCCTTGCCGGCCCGGTGCATCACCTCGATCCGCTCCGGATACTCGATGGCCAGCTTGTCGGCCACCTCGCCGGTGCCGTCGGGGGAGTTGTCGTCGGCGACGAGGATGCGCAGGCCCGGCAGCGGCAGCGCGAGCAGCCGCTCGACCAGCGCCGGGAGGTTGCCCGCCTCGTTGTAGGTGGGCACGACGACGGTCAGGTGTGCGTCTCGCCACGGCGACGGCAGTTGGACGGGCTCGATCATGTCGGACATCCTCGGTTTGCGGACAGGGCTACCTGAGAGGGTAGCCAGTTGCCCGATCCGGATTGAAAAGGCTCCCCGTCGATCGGGCCGGCCGCAGGTGGCGGCGCGCTCAGCGCAGGCGGCGGGCCATCGCGGTGAGGGCCATCGCGCGGCCCACACCGGCGCTCGCGCCGGTCACCACCACCGTCCGCCCCGTCACCGGGCGCCCTTCTGTCGGGTGGCGATGTCGGAGAGCCGGTCCAGCGTCTCCCGGTTGCGCAGGTGCAGCACCAGGTCGTTGATCTTGTTGCGGATCCAGCGCAGCGGGCCGGCCGCGAAGTCCTCACCGAGGCGGACGCGGGTGGCGTCGCCGTCGACCGGCTCCAGGGTGAACGCCACGATCGCCTCGCCGGCCGGCCACAGGCCGGCGCGCAGCACCAGCCGGTGCGGCGGCTCGCAGGCCAGCACCGTCGAGGCGTCCTGCAACGAGAACGGCCACGGCCCGGCCCGGTGGTGCAGTTGGCTGCCCACCCGTGGCCAGGCGTCGTCCACGTCGCGCACGTGCGCGGTCCCGACCACCCAGTCGCTGTACGTCCACCCGTCGGCCAGCACGTCGAACACCCGCTGCGGGGGAGCGTCGATTACTTTCTCCACTATCGCCACTGGGCTCCCATACCCGCCTCGCGACGGAGGTTAACGGGCCGGCGGGTTAGCTTCTCGGAAGCGGCGGGTAAGGCCGACCGGGGCACCGCCGCCGGCGTTGGCCCACGGCGCCGACGACGACGTTTACTCCTCGGGGCGCCGGGAACCCGCCGGCTGTGCGACAGGACCAGGAGGATCCGTATCAGCGCAGGTCAGCCCGGGTTTACGCCGGTGTTGGCCGGGCTGGCCACGGGCCTGCTGAACCCCCCGGGGGAGTCCTGTACGACGCGGTCCTGCTCGACCGCGACGGCACGCTGATCGAGGATGTGCCGTACAACGGCGACCCGGAGAAGGTCCGTCCGGTCCCGGGGGCGCGGGCGGCGCTGGACCGGCTGCGGGCCGCCGGGTTGCGCCTGGCGGTGGTGACCAACCAGTCGGGTCTGGCCCGGGGCTACTTCAGCGAGGAGCAGATGCGGGCGGTGCATGCCCGCGTGGAGGAGCTGCTGGGTGGCTTCGACGCCTGGCTGGTCTGCCCGCACGACGACTCCGACCGATGCGACTGCCGTAAACCGGCGCCCGGTCTGGTGCACGCCGCCGCCCGCGAGCTGGGCACGAGCGCGTCGCGCTGTGTGCTGGTGGGTGACATCGGCCGCGACGTGGACGCGGCACTGGCCGCCGGTGCGGCCGGGGTGCTGGTGCCCACCCCGGTGACCCGACCGGAGGAGATCGCCGCCGCCGGCTGGGTGGCTGCGGACCTGCCCTCGGCGGTGGACGAGATCCTGCGCCGCCAGCGGGCCGTGCAACCCGCCGAGGCCGGCGAGCGGGTGGGCACGGCGTTGGTGGTGCGCTCGGACTCGGCAGGGGACGTGCTCGTCACCGGGCCGGCGATCCGCGCCGTCGCGGCCGGCGCGCGGCGGGTGGTGCTGCTGTGCGGTCCCCGCGGACGCGCCGCCGCCGAGCTGCTGCCCGGCGTCGACGAGATCATCGAGCACCCGCTGCCGTGGATCGACCCCGCGCCGGCGCCGATCGACCCGGACGCCATGCGGGGCCTGACCGCCCGTCTCGCCGCCGTCGGCGCGGACGAGGCGGTGGTGTTCACGTCGTTCCACCAGTCCGCCCTGCCGCTCGCGTTGCTGCTGCGGATGGCCGGGATCAACCGGATCGCCGCGATCAGCGACGACTACCCGGGCTCCCTGGTGGACATCCGCCACCGGGTGCCGGTGGGCGTCCCCGAACCCGAGCGGGCGCTCTCCCTCGCCGCCGCCGCCGGCTACCGGCTGCCGGTCGGCGACGAACCCGTGCTCCGGCTCCGGGGCGACACCGTGGCACTGCGCCCGGCCGCTGCCGGTGACCCCGGTTACGTGGTGCTCCACCCCGGGTCGGCCGCGTCGAGCCGGGCCTGCCCGACCGAGCTGGCGGCGCGGATCGCCGCGGCGCTGACCGCCGCCGGGCATCGGGTGCTGGTCACCGGCGGGCCCGACGAGCGTACGGTCACCGCCCGGGTCGCGGCGGCGGGCGGCACCGACCTGGGCGGCCGGACCGACCTGGCCGGGCTGGCCGCACTCGTCGCGGACGCCGCCGCCGTGGTGGTCGGCAACACCGGGCCCGCGCACCTGGCCGCTGCGGCCGGGGTGCCGGTCGTGAGCCTCTTCGCGCCGACCGTCCCTTTCGGGCAGTGGGGGCCCTACCGGGTGCCCACCGTCCGGCTCGGCGACGCGGGCGCGCCCTGCCGTGACACCCGGGCGGCCAGCTGCCCGGTCCCGGGGCACCCGTGCCTCAGCGGCCTCGACCCGGCCGAGGTGGTCGAGGCGGTACGCACGCTCGTGCCCAGCGGTGGTGGCAACCGATGAACATCCTGCTCTGGCACGTGCACGGCTCCTGGACCACGTCCTTCGTGCACGGCAGCCACCGCTACCTGATCCCCACCACACCCGACCGTGGTCCGTACGGCCTCGGCCGGGCCCGCACCTACCCGTGGCCGGACAGCGCCGTCGAGGTGGCCCCCGACGACCTGCCCGGCAGCGACGTCGACCTGGTCGTCCTGCAACGTCCAGAGGAGATCGACCTGGCCGAGCAGTGGCTCGGGCGGCGCCCCGGGCGTGATGTGCCCGCCATCTACGTCGAGCACAACACCCCCAAGGGCGACGTGCCGAACACCCGCCACCCGATGGCCGACCGCGCCGACCTGCTCGTCGCCCACGTCACCGGGTTCAACCAGATCTTCTGGGACACCGGCGCGACCCGCACCAGGGTGGTCGATCACGGCATCGTCGCGCCGACCGTGTCGTACACGGGTGAACTGGACCGGCTAGCCGTGGTGATCAACGAACCGGTGCGGCGGGGCCGGGTGACCGGCACGGACCTGCTGCCCGAGTTCGCCGAGATCGCACCGCTGGACGTGTTCGGCATGGGCGTCGCGGGTCTCGCCGACCACCTCGGGCTGTCCGCCGACCGGCTCACCAGCCACGACGACGTACCCCAGGACCGGATGCACGCCGAGCTGGCCCGCCGGCGCGCGTACCTGCACCTGTGCCGCTGGACCTCCCTCGGGCTCAGCCTCATCGAGGCGATGGCGATCGGCATGCCGGTCGTCGCGCTCGCCACCACCGAGGCGGTGACCGCGGTGCCACCGGAGGCGGGGGCGCTCTCCACCCGGATGGACACCCTGCTCGACGCCGCCCGCCGGTTCATCGCCGAGCCGGCGGCCGCACGTCAGGCCGGCGTGGCGGCACGGGCCGCTGCTCGGGACAGGTACGGCCTCGACCGTTTCCTCGCTGACTGGGACCGGCTGCTGGAGGAGGAAGTATGCGGATCGCGATGATCTCGGAGCACGCCAGCCCGCTCGCCATCCTCGGAGGCGAGGACGCCGGCGGCCAGAACACGCACGTCGCCGAGCTGTCAGCCGCGCTCGCCGCCGCCGGGCACGAGGTGCGGGTCTACACCCGCCGCGACGCCCTCGACCTGCCGGTGACCGTGCGCGCCCCGGACGGGTACGACGTGGTGCACGTGCCGGCCGGTCCGGCCGAGCCGGTCGCGAAGGACGCGTTGCTGCCGCACATGCGCGAGTTCAGCCGCTGGCTCATCGAGCGGTGGCGCGGCGGGGACTGGACGCCCGAGGTGATCCACGCGCACTTCTGGATGAGTGGCCTGGCCGCGTTGACCGCCGGTCGGCAGACCGGGGTGCCGGTGGTGCAGACGTACCACGCGCTGGGCACGGTCAAGCGCCGCTACCAGGGCGTGCAGGACACCAGCCCGGCCCGGCGCATCTCCTACGAGCGGGAATTGGGCCGCTCGGTGGACCGGGTGGTCGCCCAGTGCCGCGACGAGGTCGGAGAGCTGGTCCGGATGGGCGTGCCCCGGTCCCGGATGACCGTCGTGCCCTCCGGGGTCAACCTCGCCTCGTTCTCCCCGCTCGGGCCGGTCGCCGACCGTGAGCCGGGCCGAGCCCGGATCCTGACCGTGGGCCGGCTGGTCGAGCGCAAGGGTTTCCAGACGGTGGTCCGCGCCATGGCGCTGGTGCCCGACGCCGAGTGTGTGGTGGTCGGCGGTCCGCCCGAGGGGCTGCTGGAGACCGACCCGTACGCCCGGAGGCTGCGCGCCCTGGCCGAGTCGTGCGGGGTCGCCGACCGGGTGCACCTCGTCGGCGCGGTGCCCCGGGAGGAGATGGGCCGCTGGTACCGCTCGGCGGACCTGCTGGTCGCCGCGCCCTGGTACGAGCCGTTCGGGTTGACCCCGCTGGAGGCGATGGCGTGCGGCGTGCCGGTCGTCGGCACCGCCGTGGGCGGCATCCGCGACACCGTCGTCGACGGCACGACCGGCGACCTCGTACCGGCCCGGGATCCGCAGGCCCTCGCCGCCGCGATCCAGCGGCTGCTCGACGACCGGATCCGCCGCTTCCGGTACGCCACGGCGGCGCGCGAGCGGGCCCGGTCGCGCTACTCCTGGCAGGTCACCGCCGAACGCCTGGCCGAGGTCTACGGCGAGGTCGCCGCCGTGCGCCGGCCGACCCGGGTGGTGGCCTGATGCCGGCGGGCAGCCCGCTCGACGTGCACCTGACCAACCTCGCCGCGGCACTGGCGCCGTACCGCCGGTGTGAACCGCAACTGGCGCGCTGGGGCGCGGCCCTCGCGCACCGGCTGGCCGGCGGCGGACGGCTGCTCGTCGCCGGCAACGGTGGCAGCGCCGCCGAGGCCCAGCACCTCACCGCCGAGCTGGTGGGCAAGCTGCACGACGACCGCCAGCCCCTGTCGGCCATCGCCCTGCACGCCGAGACCAGCGCGGTGACCGCCATCGCCAACGACTACGGCTACGGCGATGTCTACGCCCGTCAGGTCCGCGCCCACGGCCGGCCCGGCGACGTCCTGTTGCTGCTCAGCACCAGCGGCACCAGCCTCAACCTGCTCACCGCCGCGCACGCGGCGCGCGACGCCGGCCTGACCACGTGGGCACTCACCGGGCCCGCTCCCAACCCGCTCGCCGACGCCTGCGACGAGGTGCTCGCCGTGCCGTCGGCAGACACCCAGGTCGTCCAGGAGCTGCATCTCGTCACCAGCCACCTGATCTGCGAGTACCTCGAACAGGAACTGCCCGCCGCGCTGGCCGTGACCGGGGCCGCCGCGGGCGTGCCCGCCGAGCCGGCACCGGCCGGTCGGCTCGCGTCCGGGCCGGTGCGGACCGGGGTCGAGGTGGTGCTCGACGGCGGGGCCGGACAGCAGGTCGACGCGTGAGGATGAGGGGGAAAGCGTGAGGGGACCCGTGGTGGTGGTCGGGGACACCCTGCTCGACCGGGACGTGGAAGGGGTGGTGAACCGCCTCTGCCCGGACTCCCCGGTGCCGGTGCTCGACGAGACCTCGGCCGTCGACCGGCCCGGCGGCGCCGGCCTCGCCGCGGTCTTCGCGGCCGCGCAGGGCGCCGAGGTGGTGCTGATCACCGCCCTCGCCGACGACGCCGGGGGCGCGCGGCTCAGCGCGCTGCTCGCCGCGGCCGGCGTGCAGGTGTACCCGCTGAGCCTGTCCGGTGCGACCCCGGAGAAGATCCGGCTGCGGGCCCGGGGCCGGGTGCTGCTGCGTCACGACCGTGGCGGCGCCTCCGGCGAGCCGGGTCAGCCCTCCGACGAGGTGCTGCGGGTGCTCGCCGCGGCGTCGGCGGTGCTGGTCAGCGACTACGGCCGGGGAGTGGCCCGCCAGCCCGCGCTGCGCGCCGCGCTGGCCGCCACCCGCGCGCCGGTCGTCTGGGACCCGCACCCGCGCGGCCCGGCCGCGGTGCCCGGGGTGCACCTGGTCACCCCGAACGAGTCGGAGGTACGCGAGCTGGTCTCCGCGCTGCCCGGCGCGTCCCGGCTGGCCACCGCGTCCCGGGGTGCGCAGGGGCTGCGGCGGCGGTGGCGGGCGGGCGCGGTCGCGGTGACGTTGGGCGGGGACGGCGCGTTGCTCTGCCACGCCGGGTCGACGCCGCTTGTGGTGCCCACCCCGGGCAGCGCCGAGGGCGACACCTGTGGGGCCGGTGACCGGTTCGCCGCCGCCGCCAGTCTCGCGCTGGCCGAGGGCGCGCTGGTCTCCGAGGCGGTGCAGGCGGCGGTCGCCGAGGCGTCCGCGTACGTGGCGGGTGGGGGAGTGGCCACGGCGCTGCCGCCACCGGAGCAGCCGTTTCCGCGCGTCCTGCGGGCGGGGTCGAACCGCGGACCGGCGAGCGGGCACGGGGTCGCCGGCCCGGGTGGTGACCGGGTGGGCATCGCGGCGGTCGCCACGCTGCTCGCCGAGGTGCGGGGTGCCGGCGGCACCGTGGTGGCCACCGGAGGCTGCTTCGACCTGCTGCACGCCGGGCACGTGGCCACCCTGCAGGCCGCGCGGCAGCTCGGCGACTGCCTGATCGTCTGCGTGAACTCCGACGCCAGCGTGACCGGGTTGAAGGGGCCGGACCGGCCGGTCATGTCCGAGGGTGATCGGGCCCGCCTGCTGGCCGCGCTGAGCTGCGTCGACGCCGTCCTCGTCTTCGACGAGCCGACGCCGGAGGCGGTGCTGTCCTGGCTGCGCCCCGACGTCTGGGTCAAGGGCGGCGACTACGCGACCGGCGGCCCAGACGCGGAAGGGCTCCCCGAGGCGGAGGTCCTGCGCCGCTGGGGCGGGAACACGGTGGTGGTGCCGTACCTGGACGGTCGTTCCACAAGTGACCTGATCACCCGTTCGGCCGGCGGGCAGGCCCCCGGCTTGGGTGAACGCACGCAGCAGCCGGTGTCGACGACGCGGGAGCGCAGCCGATGACCGCCACGACGTCCGGCGCCGGGCCCACCGTCCTGGTCACCGGCGGCTCCAGCGGGCTCGGCGCGGCGGTGGTCGCGGCGGTGGCCGCTGCCGGTGGCCGCCCGCTCGTGCTGGACCGGCAGGCGCCGGTCGACGGCGTGTCCTGGACCGAGTGCGACCTCGCCGACACCCGCGCCGCCGAGGTGGCCACCCAGCACCTCGCCGAGCAGGCCGGCGGCCTGGACGCGGTGGTCACGGCCGCCGGCACGGACGTGCCGGGTCGGCTCGCCGACGTGCCGGGGGAGATCTGGGACCGGATCGTCGCCGTGGACCTGCTGGCCACCGCCGCGGTGATCCGGGCCGCGCTGCCGTTCCTGCAGACCTCTCGGGGCCGCATCGTCACGGTCGCCTCGACCCTGGGGGTCAAGGCGGTCAGCGACGCCACCGCGTACTGCGCGGCGAAGTTCGGCGTGGTCGGGTTCACCCGCGCCCTGGCCGCCGAGCTCGCCGGCCAGGTCGGGGTCACCCTGCTCATTCCCGGCGGGATGCGTACCGCGTTCTTCGACGAGCGCGACCCGCAGTACAAGCCGGGGCCGGACGCCATCCTCAACGACCCCGTCGACACGGCCGCGGCGGTCATGTTCGCGCTCAACCAGCCGCCCGGCTGCGCGGTGCGCGAGATGGTGGTCTGCGCCGAGCAGGAGACGTCGTACCCGTGATCCTCGTGCTGCGCGCCCTCGGCGTCGGCGACCTGGTCACCGCGGTGCCCGCGCTGCGGGCGCTGCGGGCCGCGTACCCCGGTAGGGAGCTGGCGCTCGCCGCGCCCGGCGGCCTGGCCCCGCTGGTCGACCTGGTCGGGGGCGTCGACCGGCTGGTGGACACCGCCGGGCTGGACGGGCCGTCCTGGCCCGGCCCCGCCCCGCAGGTCGCGGTGAATCTGCACGGACGCGGCCCACAGTCGCATCGCCTGCTGGCCGCCGCCCGTCCGGGGCGGCTGCTCGCCTTCGCGAACGCCGCCGCCGGGTTCGGCGACGGGCCGCGGTGGGTCGACGACGAGCACGAGGTGGACCGCTGGTGCCGGCTGCTGTCCTGGTACGACATCCCGACCGACCGCCGTGACCTCGGCCTGCGCCGGCCCGGAAAGGCCGGCCGACCAGCCGGCGCCACCCTGCTGCATCCGGGCAGCAAGGTCCCCGCCAAGCGGTGGCCCGCCGAACGGTTCGCGGCCCTGGCCCGGGCGCTCGACGAACGGGGGCATCGGGTGCTGGTCACCGGCTCGGCCGACGAACGCGCGCTGGCCGCTCGGGTCGCCGACGCGGCCGGCCTCGCGCCGGCCACCGTGCTGGCCGGCCGGACCGACCTCGGCGCGCTGGCCGCGCTGGTCGCCGACGCCCGGCTGGTGGTCAGCGGGGACACCGGCGTGGCCCACCTGGCCACCGCGTACGGGACCCCGTCGGTGGTGCTCTTCGGGCCGGTGCCTCCGGCCGCGTGGGGGCCACCGCCGGACCGGCCCCGGCACCGGGCGCTGTGGGCCGGTGCGGGGGATTGGCGCAGGTGGGACGGGGTAGGGAGCCACCCGACATTGACGGCCCTGCGCCTCGACGAGGTGCTGGCCGCCGTGGACGAGGTGGAGAGGGCGGTGCGGGTCTCCGGTGCGGTTGCGGCGTAGCGACCCGGGTCGGCCCGGTTACGGGCGACGCCGGCGCGGTAAGGGCTGGACCTTCGTCGATCCGGGCGGTGCGGTCGTGCGGGATCCCGCGACCCTGGCGCGGCTGCGGGAGCTGGTGATTCCCCCGGCCTGGCAGGACGTGTGGATCGCGCCGCACGCGAACGGGCACATCCAGGCGACCGGCATCGACGCGGCCGGACGCAAGCAGTACGTCTACCACCCGGTGTGGCGCGAGAAGCAGGACGCGGCGAAGTTCGACCACATGCTGGAGGTGGCCCGGCGGTTGCCGGGGCTGCGGGATCGGGTGGGACAGGACCTGGGCGGGCGAGGGCTGGGTCGGGACCGGGTGCTGGCGACCGTGACCCGACTGCTCGACATGGGGATGTTCCGGGTCGGCAGCGACCAGTACGCGGCCGGCGACGACCCGACGTTCGGGGTGTCCACCCTGCGCCCGGAGCACGCCCGCAGACGCGGTGGCTGCGTGGTCTTCGAGTTCCCCGCCAAGGGCGGTATCGAGCAGGTGCGCCGGATCGAGGACCCGGAGTTGTGCGAGGTGCTGGTCAACCTGCGCCGGCGTCGCCGGCGGGCGGACCGGCTGTTCGGCTACTGGGACGGCCGGGAGTGGCGCGACGTACGCAGTGACGAGGTCAACGGCTACCTGCGCGACGCCAGTGGCGGCGAGATGACCGCCAAGGACTTCCGCACCTGGCATGCCACGGTGCTGGCCGCCGCGGAGTTGGCCGCGGCCGACCCGGCCCGCTCGGCCACCGCCCGGCGCAGGGCGGTGGCGGCGGTGATGCGTGCGGTGGCCGAGCTGCTGGGCAACACCCCGACGGTGGCGCGGACGTCCTACGTGGACCCCCGGGTCGTCGACCTCTACCACGACGGAGTGGTGGCGCCGGTGGACCCGGGTGCGCCGCGCGAGGAGATCGAGCGGGTCGTGTTGGACCTGTTGGAGAAGGCCTGACCGGCCCCGCCGACGATCCTGGGGGGAAGCGACGGGGCCGGGGCCTCGGCCCGGGGGCGACACCGGGCGGCCGCCCGCCGCGTCCTGCGGCGGGCGCCTCGCCACGGCCCCCGTTCGTGGCCGCTGTCGAGCCCGGTGCGCGGGCGCCGCCTCGGCCACGTCGGTCGTCAGTCTGCCCCGGACGAGTTGACTCTGGATGCCAGGCGGTTGACGGGCCGCGCCGCAAGTGCGTCGCCGTCGCGACACGCCTGCGGGCTCACCCCGTACGCCGCCCGGAACACGCGACTGAAGTGGGCCTTGTCCCCGAACCCCCAGCGCGCGGCGATGACCTGCACGGGCTGGGTCCGCAGCGTCGGGTCGGTCAGGTCACGCCGGCACCGGTCCAGCCGAAGGTCCCGGATGTACGACGCCACAGTGGAGTTCTCGGCCTCGAAGAGCCGGTGCAGTGTGCGCAGCGAGATGTGGTGGGCGTCCGCGACGACCTGTGGGCTGAGCGTCGCGTCGCCGAGGTGGCGGTGGACGTACGCCTGCACCTGGGCGACCAGCGCCCGGCGGCGGACCTCGGTCGGCACCGCGTCCTCGGCGACCAGGTGCCGGCCGAGCATGGTGGTGGCCAGGTCCAGCCCCACCGCGCCGAGCCGGCCGGCGTCGGCGGCGTGGTACTGCTCGGGGTGCCCGGTCACCTGGAGCAGGAACTGCGCCAGCAGCGCACCGAGCCCCTCGCTGCCGGACATCCGGCCGCCGTAGAGCGCGGCCATCCGCTGGGGTGGCAGCGGCAGCGCGGCGTGCGGGATCAGCGTGATGATCGAGGTGGCCTGGGTCCGTTGCGGCTCGGTCGAGTGGTGGCAGACGTCGTGTTCGCGGGAGGCGTCGTAGAAGGTGAACTCGCCGGCCAGGATCTCGCTGCGGCGACCGTCCTGACTGGACGTGCCGACGCCACCGGTGGTGAGGGCGAGCACGTAGAGCTCCGGGTCCGAGCGGCGGACCAGCTTGCGGGTGCGGGTGGCGTCCAGTGACGGGTACTGGTACTCGACCAGTTGGATCGCGCCGAGGTCGACGAAATCGGCCCGGGCGGCGAAGTCGGCCGTGTGCGCGGACCGGATCCGCAACGGCGCGGAGGTGCGCGCCACGAGGTCCAGCCACATGCCGAACCGTTCACCGGGTGGCAGGACGGTGGTGTCGACGGTCTCGGTGGGCAGCATCGGCGTCGCCTCAGGCCGCTCGGCGGGCGATCAGCGCCTCGATGCCGTCGAGGATCCGGTCCAGGCCGAAGGTGAACTCGTCGTCCGGGTCGTCGTCCTGATCGAGGACGCCGGCGTTCAGCACCCGAAGCAGCGCGGGGAAGCGGACCGGGTCGATGAGACGCCCCACCATCCGGCGGTACGCCGGCATCATCTCGCCCGGCTCGACGCCGGCCGCCCGGCTGCCCTCGGCGATCTGGTTGGTGAGCGTGGCCTCGTTGCGGACGTACCCGGTGATCAGCAGGAGGATCGACATCTTCTCGCCCTCGGGCAGGGTGGTGCCGTCGAGGCAGCGCAGCCCGTCCTCCATCCAGTCGAGCTGCTGAGGGGTGATCGGCGGGCCGGTGATCGGCACGTGCAGCAGCCAGGGGCGCTGTCGCAGCACGTCGTGTTCGGCCCAGGCCCAGCGGGTCAGGCGGGCGCGCCAGTCGTCGTCCGGCGAGGCCGGGCCGGGCGACGGGCCGTACCCGGCGTCCACCATGAGCGTCAGCAGCTCGTCCTTGGAGCCGACGTGCCGGTAGAGGGCCATGGTGGCCGCGCCCAACTCCTTGGCCACCCGGCTCATCGAGACGGCCGGCAGCCCATCGGCGTCGGCGACCCGGACGGCGGCGTCGACGATGGCGGGCACGCTGAGGCCGGGTCGGGGACCCCGCGGTGGCCGCCCCCGCAGGCCCCAGGCGCTCTCGATGGCCGGCGGGAGCGCCGGGCCGCTGTCGTCTTTCGTCTCCGCCACGTTTCCTCCTTGCCCCGCCATCCTAGTTCTGCGTATGGTCTACGCATAACAGCGTACGTCATACGCAGAAGGAGTTCTCCCATGACAGCGACGACCGCACCGGCACCCCACGCGGGCCGGCGGGAATGGATCGGATTCGCGGTGCTGATGCTGCCGCTGCTCCTGGTCTCGATGGACGTGTCGGTGCTCTACTTCGCCGTCCCGTTCATCAGCGAGGAGCTGCGGCCCACCGCCACCCAGCAGCTCTGGATCTTCGACATCTACGGCTTCGTGCTCGCCGGGCTGCTGATCACCATGGGCGCCCTCGGCGACCGGATCGGCCGGCGTCGGCTCCTGCTGCTGGGCGCCACCGCGTTCGGCACCGCGTCCCTGCTGGCCGCGTACGCGGACAGCGCCGCTACGCTGATCGCCGCGCGCGCCGTGCTCGGCGTCGGCGGGGCCACCCTGATGCCGTCCACGCTCGCCCTGGTGCGCAACATGTTCCACGACGCCAAGCAGCGGGGCACCGCGATCGGCATCTGGACCGCCACGCTCACCGGCGGCATCGCCATCGGACCGGTGCTCAGCGGCGTCCTGCTGGAGCACTTCTGGTGGGGCTCCATCTTCCTGATCAACATTCCGGCGATGCTGTTGCTGCTCCTGCTCGCCCCGGTCCTGGTGCCCGAGTTCCGCAACCCGGTGCGCGGGCGGTTCGACCTGGTCAGCGCGGCGCTGTCGCTCGGCGCGCTGTTGCCGGTGATCTACGGCATCAAGGAGATGGCACGCGACGGCGTCAGCGCGGTCCGGGTGCTGGCCGTCGTCGCCGGTCTGCTCGTCGGGGCGCTCTTCCTGCACCGGCAGCGGACCCGGGCGTACCCGATGGTCGACCTGGCGCTGTTTCGTCGCCACGGCTTCGCCGGGTCGCTCGCGGTGAACCTGCTGGCGATGTTCGCCCTTGTCGGGTTCGCCATCTTCACCACCCAGCACCTGCAACTGGTGCTCGGCCTGAGCCCGCTGCGGGCGGCACTGTGGAGCCTGGTGCCGTCGCTGGCGGTGGGCGGCGTGGCCCCGGCCGCCGCCGCGCTCGCCCAGCGTGTCGAGCGGGCGTACCTGATCGGCGCCGGCTTCGCGATCGCCGTGCTCGGGTTCGCGGTGCTGACTCGGGTCACGCCCGAGACGCCGCTCTGGCTGCTGCTGGTCGGCGCCAGCGTGTACGCGGGCGGCCTGGTGATGGTGATGTCGCTGGTCACCGAGCTGGTCCTCGGTGCGGCGCCGCCGGAGCAGGCCGGTGTCGCCTCCGCGCTGACCGAGTCCAGCAGCGAGCTGGGCGGCGCGCTGGGGATGGCCATCCTGGGCAGCGTGGGCGCCGCGATCTACCGCCGCGAGGTCCTCGACGAGCTGCCGGCCGGGCTGCCGGCGGACGCCCGCGACGCGGCCGGGGAGACGCTGGGCGGTGCCCTCGCCGTGACCCGGGGACTGCCGGCGGAGGTGGGTGACGCGGTGCTGCACGCAGCCCGGTTCGCCTTCACCGACGGGCTGCACCTCGCCGCGATCGCCGCCATGGTGGCGATGGTCCTGGGCGCGGCGACCGCGCTGGTGACGCTGCGCGGCGTCCGGCCGGCCGACCCGGCGGCGCTGGCCGCCGAGCCGACCGAACCGAACGGTACGCCGCTGTCGGAAGCGTCGTCGGTCAGTCGTTGAGCACGTGCGCGAGCCGGTCGCGGAACCGCCGCTCGGAGTCGCTGACCGACTCGCCGCCGAGGCCGAGCAGCCCGCCGCTGGACGCGGCGCCGACCACCTGCTCGGCGATCTTCACCAGCCAGTGCTTGTACGCGCCGGCCTCGCCCTCGTCGACCCGGGCGGCCAGCAACGCGGACGCCTCGCCGGCCCGCACCAACACGTCGTCGATCATCGCGCCCGGGTCGGCGGGCGCGATGACCGGCAGCTCCTCGCCGCTGTCCGGGTCGCCGACCCGCGCGACGATCTCGCCGGCCACGGCGGCGACCAGCGGGCTGGCCGACTCCCGGCCCGCGGCGATGGTCTCCAGCCCGGCCGCGTTCTCCGCCATGGTCCGGCGGGTGCCGTCGGACTCGGCGGCGCTCGCCGCGGTCAGCACCGACTGCGGGAGGCCGACCAGCAGCCCCCACTCCCCGTCGGAGAAACCGAAACCGGTGTACGCCGGCTGCTCGATCACGGCAACGCCCCTTCCGCCCTGCTCAGTGTGTCAATCCACGGGCCCCGCACCGGTGCCCGGGTCAGGCTAGTCCAGGGTCAGCAGACCCTGCTCGGACACCACGCGCACCGACAGGGTCTTGTACCCGACCTCATCGAAGAGAACCGTCATCTTGTCGTCCTCGTAGGAGAGCACCAGGCCGTGCCCCCACTCCGCGTGGCGCACCTGGCTGTGCACCGGAAACGGCCCGACCGCGCCCTGGTCGGCCACGCTGGTGCCCCGGTGGCAGTTGTCGCAGTGCGCGCAGACTTCGGTCATCTGCTCGCCGAAGTAGGCCAGCAGGGTCTGCCCGCGACAGGCGGTGGTCTCGGCGAAGGCCCGCATCATGTCGGTGCGGGAGCGGGTCACCGTCTGCTGGCGTTCCGCCTCGGCCAGCGCCGCGGCCGCCGCGTCGGTCGGGGTGGGCGAGTAGCGGGGCGCGGCGATGCGCTGCCGGGCGCGCGGCTCGGCGGCGCCGGCCTGCTCCAGCAGCGAGAGGTACTGGCCCAGCTTGCGCGGGCCGAGGCCGGTGGCCTCGCGCAGCTCGGTCTTGGTGGCCGGCTTGCGGCGCAGCAGCGCGGCCAGGTCGCGCAACTCGTCGGGGTCCGGCAGGCCGCCGCTGAAGAACCGTTGCAGGCCCACGTCCTCGGCCTGCCAGAGCAGCAGCACCCGGGCCGGCTGTCCGTCACGTCCGGCGCGGCCGATCTCCTGGAAGTAGCTGTCCGGCGAGTCGGGTAGCGCCATGTGCACCACCCAGGCGATGTTGGGCTTGTCGATGCCCATTCCGAACGCCGAGGTGGCCACCATGATCGGCACCTGGTCGGCGAGGAACGCCTCGTGCAGCTCGTTGCGCGCGCCGGCCGGCATCCCACCGTGGTAGAACTGCGCCGGGAAGCCCGCGTCGGTCAGCCGGGCGGCCAGCTCCTCGGCCGACCTGCGGGTCGGCACGTAGATGATCCCCGGTCGCTCGTCGTCGCGCAGCAGCGCGATCAGTCGCCGCCACCGGTAGTCCTCGGTGGGGCAGTGCGCCACCTCCAGGAACAGGTTGGACCGGTCCAGCCCGGACACCACCACCTCGGGCTCGCGCAGCCGCAGGCGGGCGATGATGTCGTCGCGTACCGGCGGGGAGGCGGTGGCGGTCAGCGCGACCACCGGCGGCCGGCCGATGCCCTCGATGAGGTGGCCCAGCGCCAGGTAGTCGGGCCGGAAGTCGTGCCCCCAGGCGGAGATGCAGTGCGCCTCGTCGATCGCCACCAGCGCCGGCTTCAGCGCGGCGACCTCGGCCATCCGGTCCGGGTTGCTCAACTGCTCCGGCGTGATGAACAGGAACTCCGCCCGGCCCGACTGGATCTCGGCGATCGCCTCGGCCTGCTGCGCGGCCGACTCGTTCGAGCTGATCCGCACCGCCCGCAGCTCCGGACGCTGCCGCTCGTTGAGCGCCGCGATCTGGTCCTGCTGCAGCGCCAGCAGCGGGGAGATCACCACGGTCGGGCCGGGGATCAGGCTGGCCGGGATCTGGTAGATGGCCGACTTGCCGGCGCCGGTGGGCAACACCACCAGGGCGTCACGTCGCTTCATCACCGCGCGCATGGCGGCGAGCTGGTTGGGCCGCAGCGCTTTCCAGCCGAAGAGGCTCCGCGCCGCGCGGCGCAACGTCATCGAATGCGTGGACAGTTTCATCGAGGGCCGGAGGTACCCGAGCCCACGACCGCCGAAACGCGTTCGGCGATCATGGGCTCGGCGGGTCGGTGGCTCAGCGCAGGCGGGGGAGCACCTCGCGCTGGTAGAGGTCGAACAGGCCCTGGTAGTGCGGGCCGGTGTTGGCCACGTACACCTCGTCGAAGCCGGCCTTGGCGTACTTGTCGATCATCTCCAGGTGCGCGTCGGCGCTGTTGCCGCAGACGAACGCGTCGCGCACCATCTCCGGCGTGACCAGCTCGGCGGCCTGCTCGAAGTGGCGCGGCGAGGGCAGCACCTGGGACAGCTCGCCCGGCACCCCGGCATTGGGCCAGCGCTCGTACGCGATCCGCGCGCCCTCGGACTCGCTTGCCGCGTACGCCGCCTTGAAGCCGGCCTGGCACGGCTTGTCGCCGCCGCCGTTCTCCCTGAAGCGCCGGACCATCTCACCGTCGGGCATCGTGCTCACGTAGCCGTCGCCGATGCGGGCGGCCAGGTCGATGGCCTTCGGGCCGAAGCCGGAGACGTAGATCGACGGCGGCGTGTCGGGCAGCGTGTAGATCCGGGCGTTCTCCACCGTGTAGTGCTTGCCGCGGTGGTTGACGAAGCCGCCGTCCCACAGCTCTCGCAGCACCTCGACGGCCTCCTCCAGCATCTCCAGCCGGACGTCGGCCGGCGGCCAGGCGTCGCCGAAGATGTGCTCGTTGAGCGCCTCGCCGGTGCCGACGCCGAGCACGAACCGCCCGCCGTGCAGCACCGCGCTGGTCGCCGCCGCCTGGGCGATCACGGCCGGGTGGATCCGCACGGTCGGGCAGGTCACCGCCGTGGTCACCGGCAGCGAGCAGACCTGGCTGAGCGCGCCGATCATCGACCAGACGAACGGGCTCTGGCCCTGCGCGTCCACCCAGGGGTGATAGTGGTCGGAGATCCACAGCGCCTCGAAGCCGGCCCGTTCGGCGCCGCGGGCCTGCTCCACCAGCTCGGCCGGCGTGAACTCCTCACTGGACAGAAAGTAACCGATCTTCATCGCTTCCCCTTCGGCGCGCGGACCAGCTGATGGGGAAGCCGTACCCCGGTCGCGGTCGGCCACACCGGTAGGCCGGGGCCTGATCGCTCACCGTCGGCCGAACATCGCCCGGATCGCCGCGAGCAGCAGGAGGGCGCCGACCACCAGGCCGAGCAGGCGTACGCCGGGGATGTCGGCCGGGCTCGTGGCGTCGGCCAGCAGGGCGGGGTCCATCCCCGCACTCTCCCGGGAACGGTGCCGCCGGGCAACTGTAAGGTTTATTGACTATTGAATCGCTCGGTGTGACCATGGCAGCACCGCCTGCCGGTGGCGGTGCGCCGAGGGCGCGCGAGAGATGGGGTACGGGGGCCGCATGAGCGAGCGCAACCAGCGGGTCGGCGGCAACGCGCCGACGCCCGCGACCGACGCCGACCGTTTCGGGGCCACGGCGTGACCGCGCCCGCCGGGCACCTTCCGGAGCTGGCCGCCGCCGTCCTGCAACCCGGGTTCGTCGGCACCACGCCGCCACAGTGGGTGTGCCGCTGGCTCGGCGAAGGGCTCGGCTCGGTGGTGCTCTTCGCCCGCAACGTCGTCGACACCGCCCAGGTGGCGGCGCTGACCGCCACGCTGCGCGCCGAGCGGCCGGACGTCATCGTGGCGATCGACGAGGAGGCCGGCGACGTCACCCGGATCGAGTCCGCCCGGGGCAGCACCCGGCCGGGGAACTTCGCCCTCGGCGCGGTCGACGACCCGGCGCTGACCGAGGCGGTCGCCCTCGACCTCGGCGTCGAGCTGGCGGCGGCCGGGGTGACCCTCGACTACGCGCCGGACGCCGACGTCAACTCGAACCCGGCCAACCCGGTGATCGGCGTCCGGTCGTTCGGGGCCGACCCGGCGCTCGTCGCGCGGCACACCGCCGCCTGGGTCCGCGGGTTGCAGCGCGGCGGCGTGGCCGCCTGTGCCAAGCACTTCCCCGGGCACGGTGACACCCGCGTCGACTCCCACCACGACCTGCCCCGGATCACCGCCGACCGGGCCCGTCTGGACGCCTGCGAGTTGGCGCCGTTCCGCGCCGCCGTGGCGGCCGGCGTGCAGGCGGTGATGACCGGCCACCTGCTGGTGCCCGCGCTCGACGAGCGGCTGCCGGCCACGCTGAGCCAGCGCATCCTGGGCGGGCTGCTCCGCGACGAGATGGGTTTCTCCGGCGTGGTGGTGACCGACGCGGTGGAGATGCGCGCGGTCGCCGACCGGTACGGCTTCGCCGGCGCGGCGGTGCGGGCGCTGGCCGCCGGGGCCGACGCGATCTGCGTCGGTGGTGAGCGGGCCGACGAGGGGGCGGCCCGGGAGCTGCGCGACGCCATCGTGGCCGCCGTCGTCTCCGGTGAGCTGCCCGAGGAACGTCTCGCCGAGGCCGCCAAGCGGGTCGGGCAGCTCGCCGCTTGGACGGTGGCCGCCCGCGCCGCCCGCTCGGGCGCCGTCCACGGGGCCTCCGACGTCGGGCTGGTCGCCGCCCGTCGTGCCGTGCGGGTCACCACCGGCCCGGACGCGCCGAGCGCGCTGCCGCTGACCAGCGCCGCGTACGTGGTCGAGTTCGAGCCGCCGCGCAACATCGCCATCGGCGCGGAGACCCCGTGGGGCATCGGGGAGCAGCTGGGCGAGCTGCTGCCCGGCACGACGACGGTGCGCCACGCCGAGCCCGACGTGCCCGCCGACCCGGGCGCCGGGGCCGGCGACCGCCCCCTCGTCCTGGTGGTCCGTGACCTGCACCGGCACGAGTGGATGCGCGCCGCGGTGCGGCGTGCGCTCAGCGCCCGGCCCGACGCGGTGGTGGTCGAGCTGGGCGTGCCCGAGCTGGTCACCGGGTCGGCCCACCTGGCCACCCACGGCGCCACCCGGGCCAGTGGGCAGGCCGCCGCCGAGGTGCTGACCGGCCGGGCCCGCTGACGCCGACCCGTTCGGTTACGGCTGCTCGGCCACCAGGTCGGCGTACTCGGGGTGCTTGTCGATGAACGCGGCGACGAACGGGCACTGCGGCACCACCCGGCCGCCGCGGGCGCGCACCTGATCCAGGGCGCCCCGGATCAACGTGCTGCCGACGCCCTTGCCCTGGAAGCCGCTGTCCACCTCGGTGTGGGTGAAGACCAGCACCTCCCCACGGGGCAGGTACGCGGTGAAGCCGGCCAGCGCGTCGTCGACCAGGATCTCGAAGCGGTTCTTGGCGGGGTTGTCCTCGACGAGGGTGCTCACCGGGCCATTGTCCCCGTCCGGTCGGCCGCCGCGTCGAGTTCGGCCAGCAACCGGTCCACCTCGTCCGCCGTGTTGTAGTGGTAGATGCTGGCCCGCACCGCGCCGCCGCTGTCGCGCAACCCCATCGTCTGGAAGTACTCGTAGGCGTAGTAGTCGCCGGACGACAGGCAGAACCCGGCGTCGCCAAGCGCCTGCTGGGTCGCCGCCGGCGACATCCCGGCGACCCGGAACGAGACCGTCGGGCAGCGCCGCGCCGGCGAGCCGTAGACGGTGATCGCGGGCCGCGCGGCGAGTCCGGCGAGCAGCCGGTCCAGCAGCGCCTCCTCGTGCGCCTGCGCGGCGGCCAGTCCGGCCCGCAGCCGCGCCCGGCGGTCACCGACCGCGTCCGGGTCCAGCCCGGCGAGGTGGTCCACCGCGGCGGTCACGCCGGCCAGCAGCGCGAAGCTCGGGGTGCCGTACTCGAAACGGTCCGGCGCCGCGTCCGCGGACGGCACCAGCTTCGCCGGGCGCAGCGCCGCCCACCGGGCCGGGTCGGCGACCATCGCGGCCAGGTGCGGCCCGGACCACTTGTAGGCGCTGGTGACCAGCACGTCCGCGCCGAGCGACGCCAGGTCGGTCGGCCCGTGCGGCACCGAGTGCACCCCGTCGACGCAGACCAGCGCCCCGACGGAGTGCGCGATCTTGGCGATCGCCGGCACGTCCGGCACGGTGCCGATGGCGTTGCTGCCGGCGGTCACCGCGACCAGCCGGGTCCGCTCGCCGACCAGGTCGGCGTACTGGCCGGTGGGCAGCTCGCCGGTGTGCCTGTCGAACTCGGCCCAGCGCACCGTCGCGCCGGCGGCCTCGGCGGCCTGCACCCACGGGCGCACGTTGGCGTCGTGGTCGAGCCGGGACACCACCACCTCGTCGCCCGGCCGCCAACCAGCGCCGAGCGTACGGGCCAGGGTGTACGTCAGCGCGGTGGCGCTCGGGCCCAGCACCACCCCGTCCTGCTCGGCGCCGAGCAGGTCGGCGACCGCCGAGCGGGCCGCCGCCACCAGCTCCAGCGAGCGGCGGCCCGGCTCGAACGCGGCGCTGCGGTTGCCGACGGCCGCGCGCATGACGTCGGTGACCGCGTCGATCACACCGGCCGCGGTCTGGGTGCCCCCGGCGCCGTCGAAGTGGACGAAGCCCTCGGTCAGGGCGGGATAGGCGGCCCGGATACGGGCGATGTCGAAGGCCATGCCCGGACCCTAGCCGGGATGCGTTGCGCGCTCGCCCTCGCCTGGGCGTCGCGGACGTCTCGTACCCTTGGCGAGGTGACGAACCGACCCGCCACCATCCCCCTGCCCCCCGTCCGCCGCGCCGCCGGCCTCTTCGCCGGCCTGGCGCTCGGCCTCGCCGTGCTCGCCGGTTGCAGCTCCCAGGGCGCCTCCACCGACTGCGGGCTGGACGCCTGCACGGTCACCTTCGAGCGGGGTGTCGACGCGAGCGCCACGATCCTGGGCGTCGAGGCCAAGCTGGTCGGGGCCGAGGGCGACCAGGTGACCGTCGAGGTCGCCGGCGAGCAGCTCACCCTCACCACCGGCCAGCAGGCCACCGAGGCCGGCGGCTTCGCGGTCACCCTCGACAGCGTCACCGACCAGCAGGTCAAGATCCGCGTTTCCCGCAACCCGGGCAACTGACCTGGCGGGCGGCGGTGGCCGACGTTTGGGGATCTTCGAAATCGGAGATTGTGGCCGCATGTCACTCACCCGTAGCGCCGAAGCCACCGCCTCCCGAACGGCGGACAGCCGGTGGCTGGAACTCCTCGCCCGGGCCGGCTTCATCGGCTACGGCATCGTCCACCTGCTCTTCGCCTGGCTGGCCCTGCAGATCGCGTTCGGCTCGTCGTCCGACGACGGCGACCAGTCCGGCGCGCTGCGGACGCTCGCCGCGCAACCGCTGGGCAAGTTCCTGGTCATCGCCACCGCGGTCGGCCTGCTCGCCATGGCGATCTGGCAGGGGTTGGAGGCGGCGGTCGGGCACCGCGCCGAGCGGGGCAGGGAGCGGGTCACCGAACGGCTCGCCTCGGCCGGCCGGACCATCGTCTACCTCTACTTCGCCTGGACCGCGTTCAAGGTCTTCTCCGACGCCGGTTCGAACAGCGCCGACCAGCAGGAGGCGCTGACCGGCAAACTGATGACCTCCACCGGGGGCCGCTGGCTGGTCGGCCTCGCCGGGCTGGTGCTCGCCGCCATCGGCGTCGGTCTGGTGATCTACGGGATCCTCAAAAAGTTTGAGAAGCACCTGAAGACCGGCGAGATGAGCCCGAAGACCCGCAAGCTGGCCCGCCGGCTGGGCATCGCCGGGTACGTCGCGAAGGGCGTCGCGTACGGCATCGCCGGCCTGCTGGTCATCGTGGCGGCGGTGAACTACGACCCGGAGAAGGCCCGCGGTCTGGACGCCGCGCTGCACACCCTTGGCGAGCAGTCGTACGGCACCTTCCTGCTGACCCTGGTCGCCCTGGGCATCGCCTGCTTCGGCGTCTACTGCTTCCTCCAGTCCCGGTACCGCAAGGTCTGAGCTGGTCGATACCGGGGACGTCGGGCACTATTGGGCTTTTGCCCGAACTACCGCCCCCGGTCGAAGGGAAGCGCCCCACTCGTGCAGAGCTATCTCGAAACGGCCGTCGCCGCGCTCGCCGCGGCGGCGGTCGCCCTTTTCCTGGTCGGGGTCATCCACCGGCTCACCCGACGGTTCGGTCGCCGCTCGCTGTTGATGACCGAGTTGACCGACCACGCGCACCGCCCGTTCCAGGTCGCCGTCACGGTGCTCGCGGTGCAGTTCGCCATCCGCTTGAGCACCGGGTACGCCGTCGGTGAGAGCTGGCGGCGGCTGCTGCTGCACCTGCTGGTGCTCTGCGTGATCGCCAGCGCTGCCTGGCTGGTGGCGGCGCTGCTGATCGTCGTGGAGGACACCGCGCTCGCCCGGTTCCGCGTCGACGTGCCGAACAACCGGCACGCCCGACGGGTGCGTACCCAGGTGGTGATGCTGCGGCGGCTGACCGTCGCGGTGATCGTCATCCTGACCGTCGGCGTGATGCTGATGACGTTCCCGAGCGTGCGCGGTATCGGCGCCGGCGTGCTGACCTCCGCCGGTGTGGTCGGTGTGGTGGCCGCGTTGGCCGCCCAGAGTCTGCTCGGCAACGTCTTCGCCGGGCTGCAGCTCGCCTTCAGCGACGCGGTCCGCCTCGACGACGTGGTGGTCGTCGAGGGGGAGTGGGGTCGGATCGAGGAGCTGACCCTCAGCTACGTGGTGGTCCAGATCTGGGACGACCGGCGGCTGATCCTGCCCACCTCGTACTTCACCAGCACGCCCTTTCAGAACTGGACCCGGACCGAGGCGGCCGTGCTCGGCACCGCCGAGTTCGACGTCGACTGGGCCGTGCCGGTGCAGACCATGCGGGAGGAGCTGCGCCGGCTGGTCGAGGGCACCGAGCTGTGGGACGGCCGGGTCTGCGTCCTGCAGGTCACCGACGCCACCGGCGGGACGGTACGGGTGCGCGCGCTGGTCAGCGCCGCCGACGCGGGCAGCCTGTGGGACCTGCGCTGCCTCGTCCGCGAGCACCTGGTGGCCTGGATCCGGGACAACCGGCCCACCGCGATGCCCCGGATGCGCACCGAGCTGGGCGACGCCAGCAGCAACCTGCCGTGGCAGTGGGTCCAGCCCCGGCGGCCGACCAGCCGTCCGGGCGCCACCGAGGCCCCCGACGACGCGCGCGTCTTCGGCGGCAGTGACGACGGCGACGCCCGCAGCGAAGCCTTCGTCGGCCCCGACGAAACCCCCACCCCCACCCCCAGTCCCGCCACCCCCACCCGCTGATTCCGGTGATCAAGAGGTTTGCGTCACGGAAAGCGCGACTCCTGACGCAAACCTCTTGATCACCGTCAAAGGGGGGTGGGCGGGGAGGTTTGGGTTGGCTTTGGCGGGGGACCTGCTGCCGGACATCTCTGTCGGCGATCGGCGCGGCAACCGGGCAACAGGAACGGTCACCGACTCGGGGCGCTCTAGGATTGACGAGCGGCAACTCCGGGCATACAGCGCGGTGATGAGGAAAGGAGGACAGCATGGCTGACGTGGCAAATGCCCGCACATCCCGCAATGGGAGCGAGCCCTCCACCGCCGAGCTGGTGCAGCGGGCCACCGAACAGGTCTCCCGTCTGGTGCGAGATGAACTGGCGCTGGCCCGGGCGGAGTTGACCCAGAAGGGCAAGCACGCCGGTATCGGGATCGGCCTGTTCGGCGGCGGCGGCGCGCTGGCGTTCTACGGCCTGGGCGCGCTGGTCGTCACGGCGATCCTGCTGCTCGACCTGGTGCTGCCCGCCTGGGCCGCCGCGCTGATCGTCGCGGTGGCTCTCTTCCTGGTTGCCGGCATTCTCGCGCTGGTGGGAAAGAAGCAGGTCAGCCGTGCGGTCCCGCCGATGCCGGCGGCAGCGGTCCGCAGCCTCCGGGCTGATGTGGACACCGTCGCCGCCGCCGTGAAGGACAGGGGCCGGGCATGACAGGCAACGGGAGGGGCGACACCGAGGCCCTCCGCGAGGAGATCCGCCGCACCCGGGTCGAGCTGGGCGAAACGATGGAGGCGCTGGCCGCCAAGGCGGACGTCAAGGCCCGCCTGAAGGAGTCCGCCGAGCAGGCGCGGGAGCGGATGCGCGAGCAGGCGGCGCAGACCATGGCCCGGGTCCGCGGGCAGGCCGCCCGCGGCGCCGAGATGGCACGCGCCCAGGCGTACGACAAGGGCGGCCTGGTCCGCGAGAAGAGCGAGCTGGTTCGACGCAACCCGGTGCCGTGGGCGGCGATCGCCGCCGGCGCGGTGGCCACCGTGGTGGTGCTGATGATCGTGCGGGGGAGGCGTAGGTGAGCAAGAGCATCGGCAGGGTCGCGTACCGGCCGGTCGGCGTGTTGTTGGGTATCGCCGCGGGTACGGTGGCCGGCGCGATCTTCCGGCAGGTCTGGAAGGTCACGGCGGGCGACGGCGAGGCGCCCAACGCCACCGACGAGGACCGCGGCTGGGGCGAGATCCTGGCCGCCGCGGCGTTGCAGGGGGCCATTTTCGCGGTGGTCCGCGCCGCTGTGGACCGGGGTGGAGCGGTCGGCGTGCGCCGGATGACCGGCCACTGGCCGGACTGACCGACATCGACGTGAGGCCCCCTTCCATATCGACGGGAAGGGGGCCTTTCGCACGGCTCCGCACGCCGCCCAGCGACCTCGGGCATCCGTCAGGTCACATGTCGGAGAAATTCGTCGGACAGGTCGTGCAGACTTTTTGCGTACGTGATTTGCTGTTCCACGCTGTTGCGAGATGGCGTGGGTTGAGAGACGTTCCCTTCGTGGGGGCCGCCTCAGACGCCGCTGCTCGAAAACGGCCAATCGGCCGCACGGCGTGCACGGCCGCCAGTTTTAGAAGGAGATACACATGGCGCAGGGAACCGTGAAGTGGTTCAACGCTGACAAGGGCTTCGGCTTCATCACCGTCGACGGCGGGGGTGCTGACGTGTTCGTCCACTTCTCGGCCATCCAGTCCAGCGGCTACCGCACGCTGGAGGAGAACCAGCGAGTGGAGTTCGAGATCGCCCAGGGTCAGAAGGGCCCGCAGGCCGAGCAGGTCCGTCCCCTCTGACGAGGGTGGCCGGCCCCCGCCGGTCAGTGGACGACCCGGCCAGGGGTCGTTGCAGTAAAGCCCCGTATCCCTTCCGGGATGCGGGGCTTCCCACGTTCATCAGTCAGCGTCGACGGCGCGAGCGCAGGCCCAGCCAGATGACGACCAACCCGGCCAGGGCCACGATCGGGCCGATCACCGCCCAGATCCGCTCGTCGGTCATCGCGCTGCCGCTGACGTAGCCGAGGCCCTGCACCGTCCACACCGCACCGACCACCACGGCCAGCAGGCCGAGGGTGAGCGTCAGCCAACCCCTCATCGCGGGCCCTCCTTCCCGGATCGGGCGGCGCGCCGCCCCCGGGTCCCAGCATCGCCGTTGCGGTGGCGCGACGCGAGCACCCGGGGTGGGCGGCTCACCACCGGTCGTGCACCTGCGGGCGGATCAGCTCGTCGTAGACCTCGCGTACGCCAGCCAGTTGCGCGGCCGTGAGCGGCGGCAGGTCGGCCGCGGCGGCGTTGCGCCGGGCCTGCTCGGCGTCGCGGGCGCCGGGAATGACGACTGTGACACCGGCCTGGTCCAGCACCCACCGCAGCGCGAACTGCGCCATCGTACGGTCGGAGTCGACCAGCGGCGCCAGCCGACGGACGGCCGCGAGCCCCTGCGCGTAGTCGACGCCGGAGAACGTCTCGCCCACGTCGAACGCCTCGCCGTGGCGGTTGTAGTTGCGGTGGTCGTCGGCGGGGAACTCGGTGTGCTCGTCGTAGCGGCCGGAGAGCAGGCCGCTGGCCAGCGGCACCCGGGCGATGATGCCGACTCCGGCCTGCGCGGCTGCCGGCAGGACGCGCTCCAGCGGCTTGTGCCGGACGGCGTTGAGGATGATCTGGACGCTGGCCACGCCGGGCCGGGCGATGGCGGTGAGCGCCTGGTCGCAGGTCTCCACGCTGACCCCGTACCCCGCGATGGCCTTCTCGGCGACGAGGGTGTCCAGGGCGTCGAAGACCGCGTCGTCGGCGAAGACGGCGGTCGGCGGGCAGTGCAGCTGGACCAGGTCCAGGGTGTCCACTCCGAGGTTGGCCCGGGACCGGTCGGTCCACTGCCGGAAGTGGGCCAGGGTGTACGCCTCCGGCCGCTGCTCGACGCGCCGGCCCATCTTCGTGGCGACGGTCAGGCCTGCGTCGGGCCGGGAGCGCAGGAAGCGGCCGATCAACTGCTCGCTGCGGCCGTCGCCGTACACGTCGGCGGTGTCCAGGAAGGTGACTCCGGCGTCCACGGCGGCGCTGAGCACGGCCATGGCGTCGGCCTCGGTGACCGTGCCCCAGTCGGCGCCGAGCTGCCAGGCGCCCAGGCCAACCACTCCGACAGTCCGGCCGAGCCGGTTGAAGTTGCGCTGTTCCATGCCCCCGAGCCTAGTGATCGGGTTGCCGGCCTGCCAGGCGAGCCGTACCGTCAACAAGACGGACGTACGGTTTGGAGGCGGAGATGTGGGATCCGACGACGTACCTGCGCTACGGCGACGAGCGCTCCCGGCCGTTTCACGACCTGCTCGCCCGGGTCCCCGCCGTGCGGCCCCGGACGGTGGTCGACCTCGGCTGCGGGCCCGGCCAGCTCACCGCGACCCTCGCCGAGCGCTGGCCGGACGCCCGGGTCCGCGGCCTCGACTCCGCGCCGGAGATGATCGACCGGGCGCGCGCCCTGCCGACCCCGGTCGAGTTCGCCGTCGCCGACCTGCGCGACTGGCGCCCGGCCGGCGACGAGGACGTGGTGGTCACCAACGCGGCCCTGCAGTGGGTGCCCGGCCACCAGGAGCTGCTGCGCCGGTGGGCCGCCGACCTGCCCGCCGGCGCCTGGCTCGCCATGCAGGTCCCCGGTAACTTCGACGCCCCGTCGCACCGGGCGCTGCGCGAGGTCGCCGGCCGACCGGCCTGGCGTGCCGAGCTGACCCCGCTGCTGCGCGCCGACCCGGTCGACGACCCGGCCGACTACGCGGAGCTGCTGACCGCCGCCGGCTGCGCGGTGGACGCCTGGGAGACTACCTACGTGCACCTGCTGCCGGCCGAACCCGCCGCCGACCACCCGGTGCTGGCCTGGATGGAGGGCACCGCGCTGCGCCCCGTCCGGGCCGCCCTGGACGCCGCCGGCTGGTCGGCCTTCCGGGCCGAGCTGGGCGTACGGCTCGCCGCCGCGTACCCGGTGCGGCACGGCCAGGTGTCCTTCCCGTTCCGCCGCGTCTTCGTCGTCGCCCGCACCGGCGCTCATGCCCAGGAGAACCCGTGACCGACCTGACCACCTTCATCGCCGGCCTGCCCAAGGTGGAGCTGCACGTGCACCACGTCGGCTCCGCCTCCCCCCACATCGTCGCCGAGCTGGCCGCCCGGCACGAGGGTCGCTCGCCCGTCCCGGCCGACCCGGCGGCCCTGGCCACCTACTTTGAGTTCCGCGACTTCGCCCACTTCGTCGAGGTCTACCTGAGCGTCGTCGACCTCATCCGCGACCCGGAGGACGTCTGGCTCCTCACCCACGAGGTGGCCCGGGAGCTGGCCCGCCAGCAGGTCCGCTACGCGGAGCTGACCATCACCCCGTACTCGCACGTGCGCCGGGGGATCCCCGCGCCGGCGTTCTGCGAGGCGATCGAGGACGCCCGCAAGCGCGCCGCCGCCGACTTCGGCCTTGAGCTGCGCTGGTGTTTCGACATCCCCGGCGAGGCCGGCCTGCCGGCGGCCGAGGAGACGCTGCGCATCGCGCTCGACGAGCGCCCGGACGGGCTGATCAGCTTCGGTCTCGGCGGCCCCGAGATCGGCGTACCCCGGCCGCAGTTCCGGCCCTTCTTCGACCAGGCCCGTGCGGCCGGGCTGCGCTCGGTGCCGCACGCGGGCGAGACCACCGGCCCGCAGACCATCTGGGACGCGCTGAACGAGCTGGGCGCCGAGCGGATCGGGCACGGCATCTCCGCCGCCAAGGACCCGGAGCTGCTCGCGTACCTGGCCGAGCGGCAGATCGGGATGGAGATCTGCCCGACGTCCAACGTACGGACCCGGGCCGTGGCCAGTCTCGACGAGCACCCGCTGCCCCGGCTGGTCGAGGCCGGGCTGCTCGTCACCATCAACTCCGACGACCCACCGATGTTCGGCACCACCCTCAACGACGAGTACGCGGTGGCCGCCCGGCTGCTCGGGGCGGGCCCCGGGGAGCTGGCCGCCCTGGCCCGCAACGCGGTGACCGCGTCCTTCCTCGACCCGGCCGGCAAGCAGCGGATCACCGCCGAGATCGAGGCGTACGTCGCCAGCGCCGGCTGACGCCGGTCGGCTGGGCCGCTCGGGTGAGCGGGGCGCGCGGCGGGAGCGTGGGTGTGGGGGGACCTGAGACTCCCGCCGCGCGCGCGGCTCCACCGGCCCGTGGGTGCGCGGTGCGCTGGCCGGTGGAACTGGTGGGTTCGTGCTCTGATCCTGTCAGCCCGCGGGCCTCCGACCGCCGTCGTTAACCGCGATCTAAGGAAGACTTGCGCCGCCGCACAGCCCCGGTCCGCTCAGCCGATCGGAGCGCCCCCGTCGGCCGATCGGTCGGAGGTGTTTAGTCGCCTGCGCGGCGCTGCTCAGTCGTCGGTGGGGCGCTGGCGGGGCCAGCGACGGCCGCTCGTCTTCTGGTCCCGGGCGTCGCGCGCCATCCGGCCCACGAGGCCGAACCGGTTGACCTGCCGGGGCGTCGCCTCCGGGTCGGCGAGCAGCATCACCACGCTGGCGCCGCCCAACCGGGCCCGGTCGATGCTGACCGAGCCGTTGGCCTGCAACGCCACCCGCTTGGCGATGTCCAGGCCGAGCCCGGTCGAGCCCTGGTCGCTGGTGCCCCGCCGCAGCGCCCGGTCCGGGTTGGCGATCCCCGGGCCGGCGTCGTCGATCCGGATCGCCACGTACCCGTCGCGGCGGGACACGGCCACCTCGAACGCCGTTCCCTGCGGGGTGTAGCGGAAGACGTTGCCGATCACCGCGTCCAGCGCGGCGGCCAGCTCGGCGCGTGGCACGGGCGCGGGGATGCGCAGCTGAGCGCCGTTGACCCGGTGTGGCCGGTTCTGGTCACCGGCGAGCGCCGCCCAGAACACCATCCGGTCCCGGACGACCTCGCTGACGTCGCACATCGCCGGGCCGGCCTCGTGGGCCACCGCCTTGCGCGTGGTCTTGATCAGCACGTCGATCTCACCTTCGAGGGTGACGATCGCCTGCCGGATCCGCCGGATGCCCCGTAGCCGGTCCAGTTCCGCCGGGCTGAACGAGCCCACGCTGGTGTCGTCGGACTCCAGCGCCTCCGCGTCCAGCCGGAGCACGGTCAACGGCGTCCGCAGCCGGTGGGACAGATCGGCCACCAGCTCCCGCTCATCGGTGCGCGCCGCGTCCAGCCGGTCGGCCATCCGGTTGAAGGCGTACCCGGCCTCCGCCAGCTCACGGGGGCCGGTCGGCTCCACGCGTACGCCCAGGTCGCCGTCGCCGATCGACAGGGCGGCCTTGACCAGACCTCGGGTGGCGTCCACCGCGCGGGCGGCCACCCGGTCGACCACCAGCACCGCCGCGCCGGCCATCGCCGCGCCCACCCCGAACAGCAGCAGCCAGGTGCTGCCGGCGCCCTCGCCCAACGTCGAGTCCGCCACGAACACCTCGACCACGGCCGTCCGATCGCCGAGGACCACCGGGTCGAGCCGGACCACCCCGCCGTCGACGTCGGTGACCAGCGAGCGCCGCTCGGCGCGGGCCCGGTCCAGGTCGCTGCCGCTCGCGCGGCCGGCAGACTCGTCCAACCCCAGCCCGTGCACCACCGGCCGGGTCGACGCGCCGTCACCACTGGCCACGACGGCGCGTTCCACCACCGCCGGGTCCGTGCTCACCGCCAGCGCCCCGGTCACCAGCGCGCTGCGCCGGGCCGCGTCGGCGATCGCCTCCTCCCGGCTCTGCTCGCGCAGGCTCAACCCGAGCGGGATCAGGAACGCGAGCGCGACGAGACTGCACATGCCGGCCGTGAGCAGGGCCAGCGCCGTCCTCAGTCCGGTGCCACCAGCCGGAACCCGACCCCCCGCACGGTGCGCAGGTAGCGCGGCTTCGCCGCGGACTCGCCCATCTTTCTGCGGAGCCAGTACAGGTGTACGTCGATGGTCTGATCCTCGCCGACCGATGGCTGCCGCCATACCTCCTCCAAGAGTTCCCGGCGGGACACTACCCGCCCGGGTCGTGCGGCGAGATACGCCAGCAGGTCGAATTCCTTACGGGTCAGCGCCAGCGGCTCCCCGTCGAGCTGGGCGCTGCGCTCACCGACGTCGACCCGCAACCCGCCGACGGTGTGCACCGCGGGCTGCACCGTCCGGCTGGCCCGCCCGGCACGCCGCAGCACCGTGGTGATGCGGGCGTCCAGGTGCGCGCCCGTGAACGGCTTGACCATGTAGTCGTCGGCCCCGGCGCGCAGCAGCTTGACCACCGACTGCTCGTCGTCGCGGGCGGTGGCGATGATGATCGGGACGTCGGTGATGCCGCGCAGCATCCGCAGGGCGTCGGAACCGTCGAGATCGGGCAGGCCGAGGTCCAGCACCACCAGGTCGGGTGTCTCCGCGGCGACCCGGCGCAACGCGTCCAGGGCGGTGCCCACGGCGTGCACGGCATGCCCCCGGTCAGCGAGGGACCGCAGCATCGCGCCGCGTACGACGTGATCGTCTTCGACCAGGAGCACGGAGGCCACGACAAGACCGTACTTGGCCTGGCAAGTTGATCGCGTTGCGACGTGCCTGGGAACCGGGCAAGCTGGTACAACGATGTCCTTCACCCTGTTCGCCGACGCCCGCCTGGCGCTCGCCCGGGACAGCCTCGCCGGCCTCTCCACCGGCGACGCGCTCGGCGCGCGGTTCTTCCTGCCGGGGCCGCCGCAGGACCTCGCCGACGCCACGCTGCCGCCCGCGCCCTGGGAGTGGACCGACGACACCGAGATGGCCTGCTCGGTGGTCGCGGAACTGGCCGCGACGGGCCGCATCGACCCGGACCGGCTGGCACTGGCGTTCGCGGAACGCTGCGACGCCCGGCGCGGGTACGGCCCCGGCGCGATGCTGATCCTGCGGCTGATCCGCACCGGCACCCCGTGGCCGGTGGCCGCCGCGTCCGCCTTCGACGGCCAGGGCTCCTGCGGCAACGGCGCGGCGATGCGGGTGGGCCCGCTGGGCGCGTACTTCGCCGACTCCACCGCCCGCGCCGCCGCGCAGGCCCGCGCCTCGGCCGAGGTGACCCACGCGCATCCCGAGGGAATCGCCGGCGCGGTCGCGGTGGCGGTCGCCGCCGCGCTCGCCGCCCGGGCCCGCCTCGACGGACACCGACCGGCCCCGGCCCGGCTCCTGGCCGGGATCGCCGCCGCGGTCGACCCGGGCACCGAGGTGCACCGCGGCGTGCACCGCGCCGTCGGGCTGCTCGGCCGGCCCCTGTCCCGCGTGGTGGCGGCGCTCGGCAACGGCGCCCGCGTGACGGCCCAGGACACCGTCGCGTTCACGCTCTGGGTGGCCGCCACCCACCTCGACGACTACCCGGAGGCCATCCGGGTCTGCGTGCGCGCCGGCGGTGACGTGGACACCACGGCGGCCATCACCGGCGCGGTGGTGGCCGCGTACACCGGCGTCGGCACGCCGGGCGGTGTGCCCGAGGCGTGGCTGGCCGCCCGCGAGCCGCTGCCCACCTGGCTACCCTGACCGCTCGCCTGCCCGGCACCGTGGGTGCCCCTTGCCAGGTCCTGGCCTCGTGGTGTCCCTGACTGTCCGGTGTCCCGAACGCTCGGCAGCCCTGCCTCACCGGCTGCGTTCACAGCCGCCAAGGGTGCCACGTCACCTTTGCTCTGCTTCAACCCGCGCAACAGTTTTGGGGCCTGGGTGGTGCGCGGGTTGAAGCAGAGCAAAGGACGCGCGAAGGGCTGCGGCCGCCGCCCGGCCATGAGCTGACGCCCGTCCGCCGCTGCGGCCGGTGCTGCCTCAGCCGGTGCGGGCAGGAGTGGCCGCCGAGGCCAGCTCCGCGGCGGCCGCCGGATCCGTGGGCGCGTCCGTGCCGTCCGGCTGCGACGCCGGCGTCACCGTGTCGGTCTCCGCCGCGCCGGTCACCGCTGCCAGCGCTCCCCGCTCGGCCGGGTCACGTCGCCGCATACGGCTGACCAGCCAGCCGATCGCCGCGCCGCCGCCCAGGCCGGCCAGCAAGCCGGCGGCGAGCATCGCGTCGGCGTTGCCGGATTCCTCTGCGGAGCCGCCCGCCGCCGTGTCACCGCCGCCGGAAGCGCCGTCGGCGCCCTGCGCCCCTGCGGCGGGACCGTTCCCCGCGTCCGCCGCCGGGGCGCCGTGCCCGCCGTGCCCGACCGGCCCGGCCGCACCCGCCGCCGCCGGCAACAGAGTCAGCACCGGGGCCCGGTGTGCGCCGCTGGCGTCCGCCCACCGGACGACCGTGCCGTCGGCGTACGTCTGGACGACCTCGAAGGTGAGCCGCTCCGCCTGCGGCAGCGGGCCCATGGACAGGGCCAGCCGGGCCGGGCCGGACGCGCCCGCGCCGACGCGGACCCAGGTCACCGCCGTGGTCACGGTGCTCACTCCGGAGGAGTGGATGCCGGCCACCGGCTTGTCCAGCGTACGGGAGCTGATCTTGGGCGCCCAGCCGTCGACCGACATCGGGTAGACCTCGGCCACCGGGGCGTCGGCCGGCAACCGGACCTCGATCCGGGTGGTCTTCGTGCCGGCCCGCTCCTCGGGCACGCTGAACTCCAGCCGTACGGCGTCGCCCTGCCGTGCCTCGGTCGGGGTGGTCGTCACGTCCGCGGCGTGCGCCGCCGTACCGGGCCAGAGCAGCAGCCCCGCGGCGGTCAGCGCGGTCACCGCCGCGATTCGCCGCGGGCGGCCTCCGCCGTGCGTGCTCGCCATCTCGTGCCCCCATCCGTCTCGACGTGACCGGCTCCGGTTTCCGGCCACACCTTCTAGTTCGGCTGGCAGGCGCGAAAGGTTCAACGCCGGACGCGAGGAAGGTGCCCTTCCCGGCCGCGAGGGGGTGGACCGATAGCATCGGCAGGAGCCGAGGATCGGCATCGTTTCGTACTGCTTGGAGGAGTCACCGTGTCCGCACCCCGTACCCCCGCCGTGGCCGACCCTGTCGTCGTCGCCGCCGGGACGACGGCGGCCGACGCGGTGGCCGCGGCCGGACTGCCCGCGAACGGCCCCAAGGCGATCGTCGTGGTCCGCGACCCGCAGGGTCAGCTGCGCGACCTGGACTGGGCGCCGACCGAGGAGACCGTCGTCGAGCCGGTCAGCCTGGACTCGCCCGACGGGCTCACCGTGCTGCGCCACTCCACCGCGCACGTGCTCGCCCAGGCCGTGCAGGACATCTTCCCCGAGGCCAAGCTGGGCATCGGCCCGCCCATCGAGAACGGCTTCTACTACGACTTCGACGTCGCCAAGCCGTTCCAGCCCGATGACCTCAGCAAGATCGAAAAGCGAATGCAGGAGATCGTCAAGTCCGGGCAGCGGTTCCGTCGCCGCCGTTTCGGCAGCCTCGACGAGGCGCGCGCCGAGCTGGCCGACGAGCCGTTCAAGCTGGAGTTGATCGAGGTCAAGGGCGAGGGCCTGGACACCGACGAGGTGATGGAGGTCGGCGGCGGCGAGCTGACCATCTACGACAACCTCGACGCCAAGGAGGACAAGGTCTGCTGGTCGGACCTGTGCCGGGGTCCGCACCTGCCGACCACCCGACTGATCGGCGCGTTCAAGCTGATGCGCTCGGCCGCCGCGTACTGGCGCGGGTCGGAGAAGAACCCCCAACTGCAGCGGGTGTACGGCACCGCGTGGCCGACCCGCGACGAGCTCAAGGCGTACCTGAAGCTGTTGGAGGAGGCCGCCCGGCGCGACCACCGCAAGCTCGGCGCGGACCTCGACCTGTTCAGCTTCCCCGACGAGATCGGCTCGGGCCTGGCGGTCTTCCACCCCAAGGGCGGCATCATCCGCCGCGAGATGGAGCACTACTCGCGGCGGCGGCACGAGGAGGCGGGGTACGAGTTCGTCAACACCCCGCACATCTCCAAGGCGCAGCTGTTCCACACCTCCGGGCACCTGCCGTACTACGCGGACACGATGTTCCCGCCCATGCAGCTGGAGGGCGCGGACTACTACCTCAAGGCCATGAACTGCCCGATGCACAACCTGATCTTCAGGTCGCGGGGGCGGTCGTACCGTGAGCTGCCGCTGCGGATGTTCGAGTTCGGCACGGTCTACCGGTACGAGAAGTCCGGCGTCGTGCACGGCCTGACCCGGGTCCGTGGCCTGACCCAGGACGACTCGCACATTTACTGCACCCGCGAGCAGATGGCCGGCGAGCTGTCCACGCTGCTCAGCTTCGTGCTGGACCTGCTGCGCGACTACGGCCTGGACGACTTCTACCTGGAGCTGTCGACCCGGGACGACTCGCCCAAGTTCATCGGCGCCGACGAGGACTGGGCGGAGGCGACCGAGGCGCTGCGGACCGCCGCCGAGACCTCGGGTCTGGAGCTGGTGCCCGATCCGGGTGGCGCGGCGTTCTACGGGCCGAAGATCTCCGTGCAGGCGCGCGACGCGATTGGCCGGACCTGGCAGATGTCCACCATCCAGGTCGACTTCAACCAGCCGGAGCGGTTCGGGTTGGAGTACCAGGCCGCCGACGGCAGCCGCCAGCGGCCCGTGATGATCCACCGGGCGCTGTTCGGGTCGATCGAACGGTTCTTCGGGGTGCTCACCGAGCACTACGCGGGCGCGTTCCCGGCCTGGCTGGCCCCGGTGCAGGTGGTGGGCATTCCGATCCGCGAGGACCACACCGACTACCTGCACGGCTTCGTCGCGGCGCTGCGGGCCGAGGGCATCCGGGCCCAGGTGGACGCGGGTGACGACCGGATGCAGAAGAAGATCCGTACGGCGCAGCAGCAGAAGATCCCGTTCATGGTGATCGCCGGTGACGACGACGTGGCGGCCGGCACGGTGTCCTTCCGCTACCGCGACGGCTCCCAGCGCAACGGTGTGCCGATCGCCCAGGCGGTCACCCACGTCCTCGACGTGGTGACCTCCCGCACGAACGTCGGCCCGTCGGCCGCACCGGAGTAGCCGGCGTCGGCGTCGCGTGTCGCGTGTCGCGATCGTGCTCGATCCAGGAAGTAGTGGTCTCCCCGCCGTGGGAGGCCACTACTTCCATGTTCGGGCGCGATCCCGCCCGAAGCGGGCGTCAGCCTGGTCAGATGCCGCAGGTGGGTGCCGACCAGCCGCCGACCGCCGCGACGTGGGTGTGGTCGTTGTGGTCCGGGTAGCCGGGGCCGAGGATCTGTCCGAAGCCGTGGTTGCGGGCCTGCTGAGCCAGCCGGCACAGCGACGGTGAGCCGACCAGGTCCACCGCGTCGCCGTACAGGTGGCGGCTGTTCGAGGCCCCGCCGACCGCGCTGTTGCAGGCGTAGCTACGGAAGCTGCTGCTGATCGCGATGGGCACGTCGCCGAGGGCGTGCCGCAGGGCCTGGAGCTTCCACATCGAGACGAGCGCGTTGGCGCGGGCGGTGCTCGCCGCGACCGCTCCGCCGGACCAGGTGCTGTTGCAGTTGTTCAGCTCGGCGTAGCTGAAGTTGACCGGTGTGCAGTCGTCGTCCTGGAGGGCGTACAGCCGGTTGAAGGTCTGCGGGCCGGCGACGCCGTCCGCGCCCAACCCGTACGCCTGCTGAAAGCGGATCACCGCGGACCGGGTGGCGGGGCCGTAGGCGCCGTCGATGGTGAGCACGGCGCCGTAGCCGGGGTAGCCGGCGACGCGGATCTGGAGTTGCCGGACGTCCTCGCCGGACATCCCCTGCGACAGGGTGCGCCCCCAGGTGTAGCAGCCGTCCGCGTGCGCCGCGCTGGCGGTGAGGGTGACCCCGGTCACCGTGGTGGCGACGGCCAGCGCGAGCGCCGCGATGACCCTGCCGAGTCGTCGGATCATGAAGCTCTCCATTCATTTATTCAAGTGCCTGAATGCATGGAAGTTTCAGGTCTCGGCGGCAATCCGTCAACAACTTGCAGCAAGGAGTTTCCCGGTGACGGGTGTCGCGGCTGGCCCACGCGGCTCCGTAGGATCGGCTCGTGACAGGGGCGGAGCGGCACACGGACAGCGACGGCATGGCGGACGGCCTGGATCGGCTCTGGACGCCGCACCGGATGACCTACATCTCCGGCGAGGACCGCCCGGCCGAGGGCTACGAGAAGCCGACCGGCTGCCCGTTCTGTCTGGCCCCCGGGCTGCCCTCCGAGGAGAGCCTGGTGGTCGCCCGCGGCGAGCGCGTCTTCGTGGTGCTCAACCTCTACCCGTACAACCCGGGGCACCTGCTGGTCTGCCCGTACCGGCACGTCGCCGACTACACCGACCTCGACGAGCCGGAGACGGTCGAGCTCGCCTCGTACACCCAGACCGCGATGCGGGTGATCCGCAAGGTCAGCAACGCGCACGGCTTCAACCTGGGCATGAACCAGGGCGGGGTGGCCGGCGCCGGCATCGCCGCCCACCTGCACCAGCACGTGGTGCCGCGCTGGGGCGGCGACGCGAACTTCATGCCGGTGATCGGCCGCACCAAGGTGCTGCCCCAGCTGCTCGGCGACACCCGCGACCTGCTCGCCCGCGCCTGGCCGTCCTGACCCGCCGGGCCTGACCTCGCCGCCGCGAGGACCGCGCCGGTCCGGCTAGTCGGCGCGCAGCAGGTCGGCAAGCTCCGCCCAGCTCCTTACCGGGTGTACGCGGGGCAGCAGCGCGGCGTGCGCGGCGACCTCCGCCCGGCGGGGCCGGAACAGGTAGCGGTGCGGCACCGAGTCGAGGTAGCCGAGCACCTCCAGCCTGTCGTCGACGAAGTGGGTCAGGTCGAGCCGCCGGGCGATCGGCGCCTTGGCCGGCCGGGTCCGGCAGAAGTGCACCCGCTCGACGGGGATCCCGGTGCGAGCCGTGAGATCGTGGTGGGCCAGCCACTCCCGGGTCCGCCGCTCGGTGGACTCGCCGCACTTGGAGACGAGGTGCACCTCGTCGAACGCCGGCCCGAGCGCTCCGAGCGCGTCGAATGCCCCGTCGACCATGGGCGTCCGCAGGTAGTGCGCGCCGAAGAAGGAGGTGTCGGCGTCGTCGTCGGCCGGCTCGATGAGCACACCGCCGATGTCCACGCCCAGCCGTCGCATGGCGTCGATCATGCCGTACGGCCCCGGCGCGCGCGTACCGCGTTTCCGCGTGCGGAGTTGCTACGCCCCGCCCGGTGAAGGTGGCACGATCGGCCGATGGCAGTGACGACACGGATGTTGGGGCGCAGCGGCATCGAGGTCAGCGCCCTCGGCATGGGGTGCTGGGCGATCGCCGGTCCATGGGCGGAGGGCAGCCAGCCGCTGGGCTGGGGCGCGGTCGACGACGACGAGTCCGTGCGGGCGGTACGCCGCGCGCTCGAGGAGGGCATCACACTCTTCGACACCGCCGACACGTACGGCGCGGGGCACGGCGAGCGGGTGCTGGGGCGGGCCCTCGCCGGCCGCCGGGACGAGGCCGTGATCGCCACCAAGTGGGGCTACACGTTCGACGAGGCGACCCGGCAGGCGACCGGGGAGGACGCGTCACCGGCGTACCTGCGGCGGGCCGTGACCGCGTCGCTGCGCCGGTTGGGCACCGACCGGATCGACCTCTACCAGCTGCACCTGGCCGACCTGCCGGTGCCCCGCGCGGAGGCGCTGATCGGCGTCTGCGAGGACCTGGTCGCCGAGGGCCTGATCCGCGCGTACGGGTGGAGCACCGACCGCCCGGACCGGGCCGCCGCCTTCGGACAGGCCGCCTCCGGCGCCACCGCCGTGCAGCACGCCCTGTCAGTGCTGCGCGACGCCCCCGAGGTGCTCGCCGTCTGCGACAAGTACGACCTGGCCAGCGTCAACCAGGGGCCGCTGGGGATGGGCCTGCTCACCGGCAAGTACACGGCCACGTCGACGTTGCCCCGCGACGACGTGCGCGGGTTGGCGCCAGGCTGGCTGGAGTGGTTCCGCGGCGGCCGGCCCGCGCCGGAGTGGCTGCGCCGGGTCGGGGCGGTCCGCGCCGCGCTGACCGCCGACGGGCGCACCCTCGCCCAGGGCGCGCTGGGCTGGATCTGGGCACGCAGCGGGCGCACCATCCCGATCCCCGGCTGCCGTACGGTCGCCCAGGTCGAGGAGAACGCCGCCGCGCTGCGCCGGGGGCCGCTGGCGCCGGACCAGTTCGTCGAGGTGGAACGCCAACTCGCCGCCCTGCGCACCGCCGCGCTGCGCGACGCCGATCGCCCACACTGGCCCCGCCCCACCCACCCCACGACCCACCCCTGACCCGCACACCGCGCGCAGTGCGGGCACGCCCTCTCCGACGCCGGTCCCGTCCCGTCCCGTGCTGTGGCGTGCCGCGCGGTGCCGTGTGCCATGGCGGCGCCGCGTGCTGTGCTGGTGTCGCGTCCTGTCGAGCTGCCCCAGATCTGGGGCAGCGTCGGTGCGGATGTGGTCCGCTCCGGCAGCGGCGCCCCGAATGTGGGGCAGCTCGACAGGACGCGAACACGTAGGCCGCGCCGCAGCCCCGCCCACGCGCGACGGCTCGCGCGCGACGGGGAGTCGTCCGGGACAGGCGCGCGGGCACCAGGGCCAGCGGGCAGACAGGGCCAGCGAATACGCAGGGGGCACGCAGGATTACGGGGTGTGTTCCTTGCGGGCCTGGTCGGCCAGGTGGGTGGGCATCGGGTCGTGGCGTACGAAGTGGCGGCGGAAGGTGCCCGTGCCGGCGGTCATCGAGCGCAGCTCGACGGCGTAGCGGAGCAGTTCGGTGGCCGGCACCTCGGCGCGCACGAGGGTACGGCCCTCGGCGTCCTCGTCGGGTTCGGTGCCGAGCACCCGGCCGCGCCGGCTGGACAGGTCGCCCATCACCGCGCCCACCGAGCCGTCCGGCACCCGGACGATCACCTCGTCGATCGGTTCCAGCAGCGTCGGCTGGCCGCGCTCGGCGGCGTCGCGCAGCGCGAGCGCGCCGGCGGTCTGGAAGGCCGCGTCGGAGGAGTCGACGCTGTGCGCCTTGCCGTCGACGAGGGTGACCCGCAGGTCCACCACCGGGTGGCCGGCGACCAGCCCGCGTTCCAGCTGGGCGCGGACGCCCTTCTCGACTGACGGGATGTAGTTGTGCGGCACCGCGCCGCCGACGATCCGGTCGACGAACTCGAAGCCGGCGCCGCGGGGCAGCGGCTCCACCTCGATGTCGCAGACCGCGTACTGGCCGTGGCCGCCGGACTGCTTGACGTGCCGGCCGTGCCCCCGTGCCGGCACGGTCAGCGTCTCGCGCAGCGACACCTTGACCGGTTCGGTGTCCAGCTCGACGCCTCCGGCGCGCAGCCGGTCCAGCACGACGTCGGCGTGCGCCTCGCCCATGCACCAGAGCACCAGCTGGTGGGTCTCCGGGTTGCGTTCCAGCCGTAGGGTGGGGTCGCCGGCGACCAGCCGGGCGAGGTTGCGGGCCAGCGCGTCTTCGTCGGCGCGGCTGCGGGCGACGATCGCCACCGGCAGCAGCGGCTCCGGCATCTCCCACGGCGCGATCAGCAGCGGGTCGTCCTTGGCCGAGACGGTGTCGCCGGTCTCCGCGCTGCCCGACTTGGTGATCGCGCAGATGTCGCCGGCCACGCAGTGCGGCACCTCGCGCAGGGTCGCGCCCAGCGGGGTGTAGATGTGCCCGACCCGCTCGTCGGCGTCGTGGTCGGGGTGCCCGCGCTCGGCCATGCCGTGCCCGCAGATGTGCACGGTCTGTTCGGGGCGCAGCGTGCCGGAGAAGACCCGGACCAGCGAGACCCGACCGACGTGGCGGTCGACGGTGGTCTTGACGACCTCGGCGACGAGCGGGCCGTCCGGGTCGCAGGTCAGCGGCGGGCGGGGCGAGCCGTCCACGCCGGTGACCGCCGGCAGCTCATGCTCCAGCGGTGACGGGAACGCGGCGGTCAGCACCTCCAGCAGGGTGTCCAGACCGACGCCGGTCTCGGCGCAGACCGGCACCACCGGGTAGAAGTGGCCCCTCGCGACGGCCTTCTCCAGGTCCTCGATGAGCACCTCGGTGCTGATCTCCTCGCCGTCGAGGTAGCGGTCCATGAGGGTTTCGTCCTCGCTCTCGGCGATGATCCCCTCGATCAACTCGTCGCGGGACTCGTCGATGGCCCGCTGGTGCTCCGGGTCCGGGTCGCGCACGTCGGCGGGCAGCCCGGCGGAGTAGTCGAAGACCCGTCGGGTGATCAGCCCGAGAAGGCCCTCGGTGGAGACCCCGTCGTCGCCGAGCATCGGCAGGTACAGGGGCATCACGTTGTCGCCGAAGACCCGCTGGCAGAGCGCCACTGCCTCGTCGAAGTCGGCGCGGGGCTGGTCCAGTCGGGCCACCGCGACGGCGCGCGGCATGTCGACCGCGGCGCACTCCTCCCACAGCGCCACCGTGGCGGCGTCCATCCCACCGGCCGCCGAGACGACGAACAGCGCGGCGTCGGCGGCCCGCAGGCCGGCCCGCAGCTCGCCGACGAAGTCGGCGTACCCGGGTGTGTCCAGCAGGTTGACCTTGATGCCGTTGTGCAGCAGGGGCGCGCAGGACAGGCTCACCGAGCGCTGCTGGCGTACGGCGGCCGGGTCGTGGTCGCCGACCGTGGTGCCGTCGACGACGCTGCCGGCCCGGCCGATGGTGCCGGTCGCGGCGAGCAGCGCCTCGACGAGCGTCGTCTTGCCCGCACCGGAATGCCCGACGAGCACCACGTTGCGTACCCGCGCGGGGTCGGTCACCACCGGCGTGCCGCCGGTGGCCCCCTTTTCCTGATTTTTCTGCGCCATGGGGCGCACCTCCCTCAGCCGGTGGTGGGTGGCGACCGCCGCGCGAGGTGGAAGCGGCCCGGGGCGAGTGCGCGGCGATATCCTCCGGTGGTCTGCTGCACAGCGGGAACTCAACGGGCGGGCGGGTGAGCTGGCTCACCTCCCGGCTCGATCTCACACCCGTTGCCGTACAGGCACAAGCCTGCCCCGGGCGGGTCGCAGGGACCGGCCGTATCGCCGGACCTGGGCGGACCGTTATCGTGGGGACCGCCATGGCGAAGATCTTCCAAGTGTCGGCCCGCGCGGGGATGACCCGCGTCGTCGAGCCGATCGCACGTGCCCTCCTGCGCGCGGGCGTCACTCCCAATGCCGTCACCGTCGCGGGCACCGTTGGTGTGCTCATCGGCGCGCTCGGCTTCGGTGCCCGCGGCCATCTGGTCGCGGGCGCGTTGATCGTGACCGTGTTCGCGCTCACCGACCTGCTCGACGGGACGATGGCCCGGATGAGCGGCGGCTCCACCCGCTTCGGCGCGTTCCTCGACTCAAGCATGGACCGGGTCGCCGACAGCGCCGTCTTCGGCGCGGTGGCCTACTGGCTGGCCACCCGGGGCGACCACTCCGGGGTGGCCGCCGCGCTGCTGTGCCTGGCCGCCGGCGGGCTCGTCTCCTACGTGAAGGCGCGCGCCGAAGGGCTGGGCATGACCTGCAACGTGGGCATCGCCGAGCGCACCGAGCGGCTGCTGATCGTCGGCGTCGGCGGGATCCTCACGGGCGTCGGCGTGAAGCCGGCCCTGGAGATCGCGCTCTGGCTGCTCGCCGCCATCTCGATCTTCACGGTGGGGCAGCGGGTGGCGCACGTCTACCGCCAGGCCCAGCAGCTCCAGCCGGACGGCCAGGCGTGAGCGGGCTGCCGGCGACCCGGCGTCGGACGACCGGCGGCCGGGCCGCGTGAACCTCACCGAGCTGGGCTACGTCGTCGGATGGCGGCTGGTCCGCGCGCTTCCCCGGCCGTTGGTGGCGGCGGCGTTCCAGGCGGGCGCGGACCGCGCCCATCGCGGCGGTGGCGGGGGTACGGCCCGACTGCGCGCGAACCTGCGCCGGGTGGTCGGCCCGGAGCTGCCCGAGGCGGAGCTGGACGATCTCGTCAAGCGCGGGCTGCGCTCGTACGCCCGGTACTGGATGGAGGCGTTCCGGCTGCCCGCGTTGAGCCGGGAGCAGATCCTGGCTGGGTTCCGCCTCGACGGCGCGGAGTTGCTCGCCGCCGACGTGGCCGCCGGCCGGGGCGCGGTGGTGGCGCTGCCGCACGCCGGCAACTGGGATGCCGCGGGCGCCTGGGTCGCGGCCACCGGTTGGCCGATCACCACAGTCATGGAGCGGCTCAAGCCGGAGGGCGTGTACGAGCGTTTCCTGGCCTTCCGGGCTGAGCTCGGGATGGAGATCCTGCCCACCCACGGTGGCCCGCGTCCGGCGTTCGACGTGCTGCTGGACCGCGTCCGCGCCGGCGCGGTGGTGCCGCTGCTGGCCGACCGGGACCTCTCCGCCCGGGGGGTGGAGGTGGACTTCTTCGGTGGGAAGACCCGGATGCCGGCCGGGCCGGCGCTGCTCGCCCTGCACACCGGAGCGCCGCTGTACGTGGCCTCGTTGTGGTACGAGCAGGACGTGGCGTGCGCCTCGCTCGCCGGCCCGCTGCCGGTGCCCGGGCCCGAGGTGGGGCCTCTGGACCAGCGGGTCCGGTCGCTGACCCAGCTGATCGCCGACGGTCTGGCGGCGGGTATCGCCCGGCATCCGGAAGACTGGCACATGTTGCAGCGGATGTGGTTGGACCAGAGGAGGGCGGGGGAGGGCACGGCGCTGCCCTCGTCAGCCCCCGGCCAGGGCTGAAGGGGTGGGCTGACGCATGCGGATCGGCATCGTGTGCCCGTACTCGTTCGACGTCCCCGGCGGGGTGCAGAACCACGTCATGGATCTCGCCGAGGCGCTGATCGTGCTCGGTCACGAGGTCAGCGTGCTCGCTCCGGCGGATGAGGATTCGCCGCTGCCGGAGTACGTGGTGTCCGCCGGCCGGGCGGTGCCGCTGCCGTACAACGGGTCGGTGGCCCGGATCGCGTTCGGCCCGGTCTCGACCGCGCGGGTCCGGCGCTGGCTCACCAACGGTGACTTCGACGTGCTGCACGTGCACGAGCCGCTGACGTTGAGCCTGTCGCTGCTGGCGGTGCTCTCCGCTCGCGGCCCGGTGGTGGCCACGTTCCACACGGCGATGACCCGTTCGCGGGTGCTGGCCGCCGCGCAGGGTGTGCTGCAGATCGTGTTGGAGCGGATCACCGCCCGGATCGCGGTGAGCGCGCTGGCCCGCAAGGTGCAGGTCGAGCACATGGACGGCGGCGCGGTGGAGATCCCCAACGGGGTGGCGGTGGCGAAGTTCGCCGACGCCGAGCCGCTGCCAGGCTGGCCGGGGGAGTGCGGGCCGGGCACCGGCGGCACGGTGGGTTTCCTGGGCCGGTTCACGGAGGCGCGCAAGGGTTTCCCGGTGCTGCGGGACGCCTTCGTGGCGCTGGCGGCGACCCGACCGGGGTTGCGGCTGCTGGTCGCCGGCCCGGGTGACCCGGACGACCTGTACGACCAGTTCCCGGCCGCGCTGCGGGAGCGGGTGACGTTCCTCGGGCTGGTCTCCGAGGCGGACAAGGCCCGGATGCTGCGCAGCGTGCACCTGTACGTGGCGCCGAACACCGGCGGCGAGTCGTTCGGGATGATCCTCACCGAGGCGCTGGCCGCCGGCACCACGGTGATCGCGAGTGACCTGGACGCGTTCCGCCGGGTGCTCGACGGTGGGCGGGCGGGGCGGCTGTTTCCGACCGGAGACGCGGTGGGATTGCGTGACGCCCTGTCCGAGCTGCTCGACGACCCGGCCGGGCGGGCCACGCTGAGCGCCTGCGGCGATCAGGTGGTGGCGAATTTCGACTGGCCGGTGGTTGCTCGGCGTGTTCTTGAGGTATACGCAGCGGCGATCGAGGCGACCGACGGGCGGGTCATCGACCAGGAATGGGTGGGGCTGGGCTGACCCGGGTGACGGATGGTGCGGCTGGTGACGCCGGTGACCGGCGCGGGCGTGCGCAACGGAGGAGAAACGGAGCAGCACTACGATGCCGCACATGTGGTGGGTGGTGGCCGCGAGTGTGCTCGTGGGGGTGCTTGCGGCGTACCTCATCTGGACCGCCGGCCGGGTCGAGCGGCTGCAGGGCCGCGCGGAGCTGGCGGCGCGGGCCCTCGACGCCCACCTGCTGCGCCGGGCGGCGGCCGCGGCGGTGCTGGCGGAGCGGCGTTTCGGCGTCGAGTTGTACGCGGCGGCCCGGATCGCGCTGGACGCTCCGCCGCAGGAGCGGGAGGCGGCTGAGAACGACCTGACCCGGCAGTTGCGCTCGGTGCGGCTGGACCCGGCCGATCCGGACTGCACGGCGGTCATCGCGGCGAGCCGCCGTCTCGCGTTGTCCCGGCAGGTGCACACCGACCTGGTTCGCGACGCCCGGTCGGCGCGCAGTCGTCCGCTGGTGCGGTTGTTTCGGATGGGGCGGGGCCGGGAGTGGCCGCGCTACTTCGACATCGACGACCCGACGCTCGTCGTGCCGGCCGACGTTCCGGCCGGCTGATCGGGGCGGGCGGAGGCTGACCGGGGCGGGCCGGCGCGGCGGTGAGCAGGGCCACAGTGCAGGCCACCGGGGGTCTGATTGGCTGTCGGCGCGGCGTTGACCAGTGCGTAGCATTTTCGCTGCCACCCCCACCGCACGTCCAAGGAGCGATGACCCGTGCCCGAAAACACCGCCTCGACCACCGGCACCGCCCCCGTCGTCGGCACGGCCCGCGTGAAGCGGGGCATGGCCGAGATGCTCAAGGGCGGCGTGATCATGGACGTCGTCAACGCCGAGCAGGCCAAGATCGCCGAGGACGCCGGCGCGGTCGCGGTGATGGCCCTGGAGCGGGTGCCCGCCGACATCCGCGCGCAGGGCGGGGTGTCCCGGATGAGCGACCCCGACATGATCGACGGGATCATCGAGGCGGTGTCCATCCCGGTGATGGCCAAGGCCCGCATCGGTCACTTCGTGGAGGCGCAGATCCTCCAGTCGCTCGGCGTCGACTACGTCGACGAGTCCGAGGTGCTGACCCCGGCCGACTACGCGAACCACATCGACAAGTGGGCGTTCACCGTGCCCTTCGTCTGTGGCGCGACCAACCTGGGCGAGGCGCTGCGCCGGATCACCGAGGGCGCGGCCATGATCCGCTCCAAGGGCGAGGCCGGCACCGGTGACGTCTCCAACGCCACCACCCACATGCGCAAGATCCGCCAGGAGATCCGCCGGCTGTCCTCGCTGCCGGCCGACGAGCTGTACGTCGCGGCCAAGGAGCTGCAGGCCCCGTACGAGCTGGTCAAGGAGGTCGCCGAGAGCGGCAAGCTGCCGGTGGTGCTGTTCACCGCCGGCGGGATCGCCACGCCGGCCGACGCGGCGATGATGATGCAGCTCGGCGCGGAGGGCGTCTTCGTCGGCTCCGGCATCTTCAAGGCCGGCAACCCGGCTCAGCGGGCCGCCGCGATCGTCAAGGCCACCACCTTCCACGACGACCCGGATGTGCTGGCGAAGGTCTCCCGGGGTCTGGGTGAGGCGATGGTCGGCATCAACGTCGACGAGATCCCGCAGCCGCACCGCCTGGCCGAGCGCGGTTGGTGAGGATGAACCGACCCACCATCGGTGTGCTCGCGCTCCAGGGCGACGTCCGGGAGCACGTGGCGGCGCTGGCCGCGGCGGGCGCGGACGCCCGCCCGGTCCGCCGCCCGAGCGAGCTGGACGCGGTCGACGGGCTGGTGATCCCGGGGGGCGAGTCCACCACCATCAGCAAGCTCGCCGACATCTTCGAGATGCGTGAGCCGATCGACAAGCGGATCGCCGACGGCATGCCGGTCTACGGCTCCTGCGCCGGCATGATCATGCTGGCCACCGAGGTGCTGGACGGTCGGGCCGACCAGCGCGGCTTCGCCGGGATCGACATGACGGTACGGCGTAACGCGTTCGGCCGGCAGGTCGACTCGTTCGAGGCGCCGGTGGAGGTCGCCGGCGTGCCGGGGGAGCCGTTCCACGCGGTGTTCATCCGCGCGCCGTGGGTCGAGCGCGTCGGCGCGGCCGTCCAGGTGATCGGGAAGGTGACCGGCGGCCCGGCCGCCGAGCGGATCGTGGCGGTGCGGCAGGGCAACCTGCTGGCCACCTCGTTCCACCCTGAGCTGACGGGTGACCTGCGCGTACACGCGTACTTCGTGGAGCTGGTGCGCGCCGCCTGAGCGGCGGAAGCGCGGTGGCGGGCATGAATCCCGCCCCCGGATCGTTGGTCTGGGCAGGCCCCGGCGCCGTGCCGCCGCCCCGGGCCGGTCCCGGGTGTGACATGGCGGGGTGGGACCTCGGTAAGATTGTCGCGGTTCGGCAGGGCCGTCGCCCGGCGCGGCACTTCCCGCGGGGCCGACCGGCCGCCGGATCGCCGATGCGGCGCGGAATCGGTGCGGCAGTCGACGCAGGCGTGCAATGACAGACGGAGGTAGAAGATGTCCGGCCACTCAAAGTGGGCGACGACCAAGCACAAGAAGGCCGTCATCGACGCCAAGCGCGGCAAGATGTTCGCCAAGCTGATCAAGAACGTCGAGGTGGCCGCGCGGACCGGTGGCGGCGACCCGTCCGGTAACCCGACGCTCTTCGACGCGATCCAGAAGGCGAAGAAGAGCTCGGTGCCGAACGACAACATCGACCGCGCCGTCAAGCGCGGCTCCGGCCTGGAGGCCGGCGGCGCCGACTGGCAGACCATCATGTACGAGGGGTACGGCCCGAACGGCGTGGCGATGCTGATCGAGTGCCTCACCGACAACCGCAACCGGGCGGCGACCGAGGTGCGCACCGCGCTCACCCGCAACGGCGGCTCGCTCGCCGACGCCGGCTCGGTGTCGTACATGTTCTCCCGCAAGGGCGTGGTGATCGTGCCCAAGGAGGGCACCAGCGAGGACGACGTGATGATGGCCGTCCTCGACGCCGGCGCCGAGGAGGTCAACGACCTCGGTGAGGCGTTCGAGGTGGTCTCCGAGCCGACCGACCTGATTCCGGTGCGCACCGCGCTGCAGGACGCCGGCATCGAGTACGAGTCGGCCGAGTCCTCCCTGATCCCCAGCATGAACGTCCCGCTCGACGAAGAGGGCGCCCGCAAGATCTTCAAGCTGATCGACGTCCTGGAGGACTGCGACGACGTGCAGAACGTCTACGCGAACTTCGACGTCAGCGACGACGTGATGGCGGCCGTCGACGCCTGAGGTCCGGCCCGTCCGGCCTGCCCGGCGTGATCCACACCAGGTCGCCGATGTGGGGGTGTCCGCGCGAGCGGTTGCCCCCACATCGGCGACCTGACGTGTGTCAGCGCCCCCTTGATCGGCTCGGGATGACGGGTGCCACCGGCAGCAGCCCGGCAGGCCGCACGACGATCGACCGTCGGGCGATCGCGTCCAGTCTCGGCCCCACCTCGTAGCCGTCGAGCCAGATCCACCCGTCATAGGTTGGCCAGTCGAGAACGCGGATGACGCGGAACAGGATCGGCCGGCTGAACTGGATACTCGCCGCGCGGGTGACCTGAAAGAGGTCACCCGCCCGCACGGCCGCCGGATTTCCGGTCGCGCCACGCCTTGAGATGATCACTTGCCTCGACCAGCCGGGGACACGAACCATCCGGGCCGCACCTGGTGCAGACGTTGCGATGATGAAAGTCGATCACGTAGCTCGCCATCGTCACGAGGAACGGCGGCTCGGGTCGGGGCTCCTCACCCATCATGGCGATCACCTCGCTGGGGCGACGCCGCGCTCTTCTCCTCGCTCGACGCGAGCGGCGTGGTGCGCCGGTAGGCGCCAGCCCGGCCCGGGAACCGGGTCCGCTCCACCACGTCGACTGGCTCATCCGGTCGGTGAAACCACTTCCAACGGCACACGGCCTGCCTCCCGAAGTCAATGCGAGTAGGGCATCTAGCAGGCAGGATTCCGTTGCCGGCCAACGATCTGCAACGTCTCACACCGAAAACCGCGCTTCGAGATTGACGGCTTCTCGTTTGGCCGGCCATGCTGTTCCAGATGAGACAGACAGGCCACGAGAGGTGAGACCGGAGGCCGAATGAGTGAGGTCGGTTCGTCAGTCCCACGGCGGCAACTCGGGCGGCTTCTGCGCCAGGCACGTGAGGAAGCCGGAATCAACCTTGAGGCTGCCGCCAATGACCTCGAATGGTCCCGCGCCAAGATGTACCGGTTGGAGAGTGGCCAGACTGCGCTGCGTACTCATGACGTGGTGTTGATGTGTCAGCTCTACGGCACGTCTGCCGAACTGACCGAGGTGTTGGTCAGTCTTGCCCGGGAGAGCAAGTCCCGGGGGTGGTGGCACGCCTATGACGAGGTGATCCCGGGCTGGTTCGAGTTGTACGTGGGACTGGAGGCCGCCTCCTCTTCCATCCGCCAGTACGAGCCGACCCTCATTCCCGGACTCCTCCAGACCCCGGAGTACATGGCCGCGGTGTTCGAGACCAAACCCGGGCGTACCCCGCAGGAGGTGGCGCAGAAGGTCGCCCTACGGATGCAGCGACAGAAGCTGTTGACCAGGCGCAGTCCTGCGGCCCCGCGTCTTGATGTCGTGATCGACGAAGCCGTGGTCCGCCGACCCATCGATGACATCGAGGGCTGGCGGATGCAACTCGCTCACCTGGTCAACGCCGCTCAAGCGCCGAACATCGCCGTCCGGGTGCTGCCGCTGGGGATCGGACCGCACCGGGCATCCGTTGCCGGAGCCTTCGTCTTGCTCGATTTTCCGGCAGTCGGCACCCGGCCGGCGGAGCCCAGCACGGTCTACAGCGAGTCGCTGACCGGTGGCCTCTACCTCGATCGTCCGGCGGAGGTCCAGACGTACTCTGAGGTCTGGCAGGCGCTTTGGGATCTTGCCCTGCCCGAGCGCGCCTCGGAGGATCTGGTGAGCACAGTGATCAAGGAGACCTACGATGAGTGATCTGACCGGTGCCCGCTGGCGCACGAGCACACGTAGTGGCAATGAGGGCAACTGCGTGGAGGTCGCGGACAACCTTCCCGATGTCGTGGCCATCCGGGACAGCAAGGACGTCGAAGGGCCGGCGCTCACCTTCTCCCCGGCGGCCTGGGCCGCGTTCGTGACGCACGCCAAGGCCTAATCTTGGCTGGGGCGGTGGGCGCGGCCAGCGGTGACCCTCGGTCACCTCCGTCGGGGCGGATGCGGTCGTAAGCGGTATACCTCAGAGTCATATTCATACCTCTGAGGTATACCGCTCAACAGCAGTCCGACACGGCGGGCAGCCAAAGCGGATGACCAGCGCCCTTCGCCGCAACCCCAGCCCCGTCTCGAGTTAGGACCTATTCGTCTAGGGGAGCGGCGGCCGTAGGCTTCCTTCCTCGGGGAGCGAACGAGGAGGTTCCGGGGGAGATGGTGGAACGCCGATTCGCGCCGGGTGAGGTGGTCGTCCGGCGGGAGATCCTGCGGGGCGAGGTCTGGTTCGGCTGCCCGACGATCTGCGTCGAGGACTCGCCCGACCTGCTCGCCCTCTACCTCCCGCCGGGGGCGGAGTTCGGCTTCCCGACCGACGGCGTCTTCCCCTGTGGCCGGCACCCGTGGGAGACGGCCGGCCACCGCTCCTGGTCGGGGCACGGCAAGCTGATGCTGCACCGGCCGGGCGAGGCGCACTCGGTGGACGTGTTCTGGACGGGCCCGCAGCGCGACTTCGCGGGCTGGTACTTCAACCTGCAGGATCCGCTGCGGCGTACCCCGATCGGGGTGGACACTCTCGACCACGAGCTGGACCTGTGGTGGGGCGCGGACGACGACCGGTACGTCTGGAAGGACGTCGAGATGTTCGCGCAGCGCCTCGTCGAGGGGCGCTACCCGGGCATGGCGGACGCGATCCGCGGCGAGGGCGACCGGATCGCCGCCCTGCTCGACGCGGGTCAGCGGTGGTGGGATCCGGCGTGGGCGCGGTGGCAACCCGATCCGGCCTGGTCGGCGCCCCGGTTGCCGGCCGGCTGGGCCTCGGTGCCCACCCGCTGACCACGGGCGACTGCCGTGTGAGCCGCGCCGGCCGTGTGGTCGGTCAGCACTGCGGCACCGGATCGACGAGAAACACCTGGTCGGGTGGCCGGTGTACGCGACGGGCGCCGGTGTCCGCTCAGGACACCGACGCCCGCGGGGGCCGTCGCCGGTCAGCCGATGCTCTCGCGCTCCCGCCAAGCAGCGCGCAGCGAGGTCCGGCCGTTGGTGCGGAGCAGCGAACCCTCGTAGACGCGGGCCCCGGCGACCACGAAGGCGCCGGCGGCGACCAGCAGGACGGCCAGCGACACGATCGGCTCCCAGCCGGCCGCGTCGCCGGTGAACAGCCGCAGCGGCATCGCCGTGGGCGACGAGAACGGCAGGTACGACAGCACCCGCATCGCGGTCGCGTTGTCGTTCAGGAAGATCACCGCGAAGAACGGCAGCATGACGGCGAGCTGCACCGGTGTCGACACACCGGCGATGTCCTCCTGGCGGTTGACCAGGGCGCCGGCCGCCGCCCACATCGCGGCCAGCAGCACGAAGCCGAGCAGGAAGAACGGCACGAACCAGCCGATCGCCGGAGCGAGCAGGGTGAGCAGGTCCCCGCTGTCGCCGATCCGCATGCCGAGGACGGCCACGAGACCGATCAGCGCGATCTGCCCGAGCGCCAGGATGCCCCCGGCGATCACCTTGCCGGCCAGCAGCGCCCGTACCGGCACGGCCGCCACCAGGATCTCCACGATCCGGGTCTGCTTCTCCTCGGTGACGCTCTGCGCGATCTGCAGGCCGAAGGTCTGCGAGGTGATGAAGAAGACGAACGCGAACACGAACGGCACCAGGAACGCCACCACCGGGTCGACCGCGTCGGGGTCGAGGAGGCGCACCGGCGGCGCGATGCTCAGCGCCCGGACCACCTCGTGAGGTGCGTCGTCCATGGCGAGCACCGCCGGACCGCTGACGACCGCGGCGTCCACGTCCCCGTCGCGGACGGCCTGCTCGGCGGCCCGGTCGTCGGCTACCACCCGGACGTCGAGCCCGGCGGCGCGCAGCGGGCCGGCCGCGTCCTGGGTGACGGCCACGCTCTTCGGGCCGCCGGAGAGCAACGGCGGCAGGATGGTGCCGGCGGCGGCGATCACCAGGAAGAACAGCGTGCCGAACAGGAAGGTGCGATCGCGGAGCTTGACCCGGATCTCGCGTTCGGCGACCAGCCGGGTGGCCTGGGTGACGTTCACTGGATGACCTCTCGGAAGATCTCGGTGAGCGAGGGGCTGACCGGGCGGAAGGCGCGGACCGGGCCGCGGGCGAGGGCCGCGTGCAGGATGGGCTGCTCGTCGGCGCCGACCGGCAGGTCGAAGACCGCCCGCGCGCCGTCCAGCTCGACCAGGGTGACCCCGGGCTGGTCGCGGACCCAGCCGGCGTCGGTCGCCACCACCAGCTCAAAGCGGGGCGAGGTGTACGAGTCGCGCAGCCGCGTACGGCTTCCGGCGGCCCGGATCACCCCGTCATTGATGATCACCAGGTCGTCGCAGAGGCGCTCCACCACGTCGAGTTGGTGGCTGGAGAACAGCACCGGCACTCCGGCGGCGGCGCGTTCGCGCAACACGGCGACGACCGTGTCGACGGCGAGGGGGTCGAGACCGGAGAACGGCTCGTCGAGCACCAGCACCTCGGGGTCGTGCACCAGCGCGGCGGCGATCTGGGCCCGCTGCTGGTTGCCCAGCGACAGCGTCTCCAGCAGGTCGTCGCCGCGCTCACCCAGCCCGACCCGCTCCAGCAGAGCGTCCGTGGCGCGGCGGGCGGCGGGGGCGTCCAGGCCGTGCAACCGGCCCAGATAGGCGACCTGCTCCCGCGTGGTCATCTTGGGGTACAGGCCCCGTTCCTCCGGCATGTAGCCGAAGCGGCGGCGGTCCTGCCGGGTGAGCTTCGCGCCGCCCCAGCTCACCTCCCCGGCGTCGGGGGCGAGCACACCCAGGATGATCCGCATGGTGGTGGTCTTGCCGGCGCCGTTGGCGCCGACGAAGCCGGTCATCCGGCCGGCGGCCACCTCGAAGGACACGTTCTTGAGCACCTGCCGGTCGCCGAAACTGCGGTCGACGCCGTCGAGTTGGAGCGTTCTCGTCACGCGTCCACGCTAGATCGAACCCGTCGGCCCGCCATCCCTCCGGGGGCTGAGCCGAGGGGTCCGCCGAGCGACGGACACCGGTCATCCGCCGGGGCGGACCACCCCGTTCTCGTACGCGAACACCACCGCCTGGACCCGGTCGCGCAGGCCCAGTTTCGCCAGCACCCGACTCACGTGCGTCTTCACCGTCGCCTCGCCGAGGCACATCGTCGCAGCGATCTCGGCGTTGCTCGAGCCGGCGGCGAGCAGCACCAGCACCTCCCGTTCCCGTGGGGTCAGCTCGCCCAGCGCGGCCTCGGCCCCCCGGTGCGCGGTGCCCGCCGGATCACCGGGACGGGCGAACGTGGAGATCACCCGGCGGGTGATCTCCGGGGCGAGCAGACCGTCGCCGCGGGCCAGCACCCGGATCGCCTCGATCAGCTCCTCGGGTGTGCCGTTCTTGAGCAGGAAACCGCTGGCCCCGGCCCGCAGCGCGGTGAAGAGATAGTCGTCGCGGTCGAAGGTGGTGAGGATCAGCACCGCCGGTGCGTCGGGCCCGTCGTCGGTGATCCGCCGGGTGGCCTCCAGCCCGTCCATGCCGGGCATCTCCACGTCCATCAGCACCACGTCCGGGCGCGTGGCGCGGGCCATGGTGACGGCCCGCGCGCCGTCGGCGGCCTCACCGACCACCGTGATGTCGTCCTCCACCTCCAGGATGATCCGAAAGCCGGTGCGCACGAGATGCTGGTCGTCGGCGAGCAGCACCCGGATCGGGGTGATCGGTGCGGTGCTCACGACGACCGCCCCGCCCCGGCCGTCAACGACCGTCCGTCTCCGGTTTCGCGCTGCCGGCCGATCGCCGGGTCCGCGAGCGGGAAGCGGGCACGGACCCGCCAACCCCCGCCGGCCCGGGGCCCGGCCTCCAGCTCGCCGTCGTGCGCGGTGACCCGCTCGCGCATCCCGATCAGGCCGAGCCCGGCGGCATCGGCCCGGCCGCCGGTCCGTCCGTCGTCGGTCACGTCGACCTCCACCTCCCGGGCCAGATAGCGGACCCGCACATCCAGCAGATCCGCCCCGGCGTGCTTCAGGGTGTTGGTCACCGCCTCCTGCGTCACCCGGTAGGCAGCCTGCGAGACCGACTCGGGCAGTGCGACGGGCTCGCCGTACACCCCGAGGGTGGCCCTCAGGCCCGCGGCCCGCGCCCGCTCGACCAGCTCACCGATGCGCTCGACGTCGCCGGGCGCGGGCCGCTCGACGTCGCTGTCGCCGGAGGCGCGCAGCACGCCGAGCATCCGGCGCAGCTCGTCGACGGCGGTGCGGGCGCTCTGCTCGATGGCGGCGAGTGCCGTGCGGGCCTTGCCCGGGTCGCGGTCGAACACCCGGCGGCAGGCGGACGCCTGCACCCCCATCACCGACACGTGGTGGGCGACGACGTCGTGCAGCTCCCGGGCGATCCGGACCCGTTCGCCGAGCACCGCCCGCTCCCGGCCCTCGGCCTGGGACCGGCGCAGCTCCTCGGCCTGTTCGCGCAGCTCGTGCTCGCGCCGCGCGGCCACCCAGGCGGTCTCGCCGAAGAAGTACGCGAACCCGAAGACCAGCACGTTGACCAGGACGCCGCTGACCATCGCGGCGAGCACCGGCGGCACCGGGCCGACCGCGTCGTCGAAGGCGCCGGGCGGGATGTGGTCGATCGTCACCGCGTAGTAGACGCCCAGCCAGGCGAACATCGTGGCGATCACGCCGATCCGCAGCCGGCGGGCCACCTGATGGTCCGGTCCCCAGGCGCCCATCGTGTAGAGGGCGCAGAACAGGGCCCACGCGGAGAACTGGGTCTCCGGCGCCGACCGGGCCTGCGCGGCGATGAACGCCACCGCGACGACCAGCAGGGTGGCTGCCGGCCAGCGCCGCCGCCCGACCAGCGGAAGCGTCACCGCGACGGTCCAGAACAGCTGCTCCGGCCCGGACGGCGGTGGCCCCAGCAGGAACGCCCCGGTGCTGCGGGCCAGGGTGAGGCTGACCAGCGCCAGCCCGGTCACCGCGAGCCCGATCCACAGGTCGATCCGCCGCTGCTCCGCCGTCGGGCCCGGACGGCGCCACTCGTCGCGCTGTGCCTCGGTCATCCGGGAACGATGCCACGTCGTCAGCCGCGTCCGCTATCCGGACGGCCCGGCGGGGACAGCGCGCCGACGTGCGGCGGCCCGACGCGGTGTCCGCGCCGGGCCGCCGTCTCCGCTGTCGCTCAGGTCGTCTGGCGACGGCTCTTGAGGGCCGTGTCGACGAGGTCCCACACCAGCACCACGGCGACGCCCAGCGCGATGAGGGCGTTGAGGAGGCTGCGGTTGTCCGCGTCCGCCAGCCAGCTCAGCCGCTCGCCCAGAGCCGGGTTGAGCAGCGCGTCGGAGAGCGCCAGCCCGGCCAGCGGCACCGTGAACGCCAGGTTGAGCAGCGCCTTCACCCCGAACAGCGGCCAGCTCCAGCGCCCGATCCGGTACTTGACGACCTCGAACACCGCGATGGCGAGCAGGACGACCATCAGCGCCGGCAGCCAGAACGACCAGAGCGCCGGGTCGAGGACGGGGATGTTGTCGCCGTCGCTGGCACGCACCCACGACTGGTAGTGCTGCAAGGGCAGGTAGCCGATGGTCAGCACCAGCATGGCCACCGCCGCGATGGTGTCGACGAGGGAGACGTCGCGGTGCGCGGGGACGTCGGGCAGCTCGTCGACGGTCCAGTCGGGCAGGTCGGCGGTGGGCTGGGACCGCTCGATGAGGACGAAGGTCAGCGTGAGCCAGAAGCTGATGTGCACGGCCACGTGCAGGGCGACGACGAGGCCCGGCCCGATGGCGCCGAAGCCCTTGCCCTCGACCACGTTGACGACCGTGACCACCGTGCCGGCGAGCGCCGGGATGAAGCTGAGCAGCAGCTTCAGCAGCCGCAACCAGACCAGGTAGTAGGTGGGGCCGAGGAGCTGGAGTCGGCGGTCGGCGTAGCGGGCGGCCAGCCGGTCGGGGTTGCCCAGCTCGGTGAGCACCTCCCGCTCGGCGGCCGCCGCGTCCTCGCCGCCCCCCGTCCGGTCCTCGATCATGTCCTCGATCGAGGCGCGCAGCTCGGTCGCGATCTCGTCGCGCCGCTGGGCGGGCACCGAGCGCAGGGTGGCGGCCAGGTAGCGGTCGGTCAGGGTGTTCATCGGTCCACTCCTTGGATCAGCCCGGTGATGGAGGTCTGTACGGCGGCGAGGTCGTCCAGGAGCCGGCTCAGCATCGACTCGCCCTCGTCGCTGGTCCGGTAGAACTTGCGCGGCCGGCTCTCCTCGGTGTTCCACTCGCTGGTGAGCAGGCCCTGGTCCTCCAGGCGGCGCAGCAGCGGGTAGAGCGTGTTGGCGTCGACCGGAAAGCCGTGGTCGGTGAGCCGTTGCAGCAGTGCGTAGCCGTAGTCCGGTCGGCGGAGCGCGACCAGGCTGGCCACCACGACGGTGCCTCGACGCAGCTCCTGCAGGTGCGTCCGTAGAACATCCTCGCTAACCATGTGTCACACCATACTGTGTGGCACACACTATTGTCCACTACGACATCATCGTGTTTGCCCAAGCCCCGTTTCGGCCGCTCCGACATGCGGCGACCCCCACGGTGGCCGCGAGGACGACGACGAGCCGGCGGGACGACGCCGGGCTCATCCGGCGCCGAGCCGTTGCCGGACCTGCCGCCGGGCCAGGTGCAACCGGGACTTCACAGTGCCCACCGGCACGTCGAGCAGGGCGGCGATCTCGGGGTAGCTCAGCCCGAGGACGTCGCGCAGGGCCACCACCTCGGCGTGGTCGGGGTGGACCGAGTCGAACGCGTCGAGCAGATCGAGGCGGGTGCCCGCGACCACGCTGGTCCGTCGGGGATCGGCCTGGTCGGGCACCGGAACGCCGCCGGCCTCCAGTCGACAGCGGCGTCGCAGCGTGCGGTACGTGGAGCGGGCCCGGTTGGCGGCCAGCGGGTGCAGCCAGGTGCGAAACGAGGAGCGACCCTCGAATCGGTCGACGCCGCCGGCCAGCGCCAGGAGCGTGTCCTGGCAGGCTTCCTCGGCGTCCTGGCGGTTGGGCAGGAATCGGGCGCACAGCCGCAGCACCTCCGGACGCACCGCGACCAGCAGGGCGTCCAGCGCCGCCGGGTCGCCCTGCGCGGCGCGGCGGGCCAGGGCGTCGAGGTCCGGGGGGTCGGGCATGCCGGGTGTCCAATGCTCGCCGGTGGCCGATCCTCAAGCGTACGGCCGGCGGCGGTGGCCCGCCCTCGTCCGGTCCGGCACCCGACCCGCGCTACTCGAACCGGGAGACGTCGCCGGCGCCCCGGCGCAGGATCTCCGGCTCGGGCCCGGACAGGTCGATCACCGTCGTCGGCTCCTTGCCGCAGTCGCCGGCGTCGAGCACCGCGTCGAGCTGGTGGTCGAGCCGTTCCTTGATCTCCCAGCCCTGGGTCATCGGCTCGTCCTCGCCGGGCAGCGCCAGGGTGCTCGACACCAGCGGCTCGCCCAACTCGGCGAGCAGCGCCTGGGTCACGGTGTGCCGGGGCACCCGCACGCCGACGGTCCGCTTCTTCGGGTGCAGCATCCGGCGCGGCACCTCCTTGGTGGCCGGCAGGATGAACGTGTAGCTGCCCGGCGTGGACGCCTTCACCAGGCGGAAGACCGCGTTGTTGATCTGCACGAACTGGCCGAGCTGCGCGAAGTCCCGGCAGACCAGGGTGAAGTGGTGCCGGTCGTCGAGGTGGCGGATCTGGCGGATCCGGTCCAGGCCGTCCCGGTTGCCCAGTTGCACGCCGAGGGCGAAGCACGAGTCGGTGGGGTAGGCGATGAGGCCGCCGCCGCGGATCAGGTCCGCGACCTGGCCGATGACCCGTGGCTGCGGGTTCTCCGGGTGTACGTCGTAATACCTCGCCATGTTCCGAGAATAGTCGTGGGGGAGACGCGGACCACCCTCGGCGCGGACGGTGGAGCCGCCGAGATCACCTCGGTAGGGTAGGTCCCGGTCGGCTCCGACCACCGAGATCCACACCGCCGGGGGGCGCCAGGCATGGCTGATTCGTTCGCGCATCTGCACGTGCACACCGAGTACTCGATGCTCGACGGAGCGGCCCGGCTGAAGGACCTGTTCGCCGAGGCCAACCGGCTGGGCATGCCGGCGGTGGCGATCACCGACCACGGCAACATGCACGGCGCGAACGACTTCTACAACCAGGCGATGGCCGCCGGGATCACGCCGATCCTGGGCGTCGAGGCGTACGTGGCGCCGGAGTCGCGCTATCACAAGGCGCGGGTCAAGTGGGGTCGGCCGGAGCAGAAGAGCGACGACATCTCGGGTAACGGCGCGATCACCCACAAGACCATGTGGGCGAAGAACGCCCAGGGTCTGAAGAACCTGTTCACCCTCAACTCGCGCGCGTCCATGGAGGGGCACTACGTCAAGTGGCCCCGGATGGACATGGAGTTGATCGCCGAGCACGCCGAGGGCATCATGGCGACCACCGGCTGCCCGTCCGGCGCGGTGCAGACCCGGCTGCGGCTGGGGCAGTTCGACGAGGCGCTCAAGGTCGCCGCGAGCTACCAGGACATCTTCGGCAAGGAGAACTACTTCCTGGAGATCATGGATCACGGCCTCTCCATCGAGAGTCGGGTCCGCGAGGGTCTCACCGAGATCGCCCGCAAGCTCGACATCCCGCCGGTCGTCACCAACGACTCGCACTACACGCACGAGGCGCAGGCGACCGCGCACGACGTGCTGCTGTGCGTGCAGACCGGCAGCAACATCGACGACCCGAACCGGTTCCGCTTCGAGGGCGGCGGCTACTTCGTCAAGAGCGCCGACCAGATGCGCGCGGTCGACTCGTCCGAGCTGTGGCAGCAGGGCTGCCGCAACACCCTGCTGGTGGCCGAGAAGGTCGACCCGAAGGGCATGTTCGAGTTCCACAACCTGATGCCGCGCTTCCCGGTGCCCGAGGGCGAGACCGAGGAGTCCTGGTTCCGCAAGGAGACCTTCGCCGGGCTGGCCCGCCGCTACCCGAACGGCATCCCGGAGGGGCACGTCGTCCAGGCCGAGTACGAGCTGGGCGTCATCAACCAGATGGGTTTCCCCTCGTACTTCCTCGTGGTCGCCGACTTCATCCAGTGGGCGAAGAAGCAGGGCATCGCGGTGGGCCCGGGTCGTGGCTCGGCCGCCGGCTCGCTCGTGGCGTACGCGCTGGGCATCACCGACCTGGATCCGATCCAGCACGGCCTGATCTTCGAGCGGTTCCTCAACCCCGAGCGGGTCTCGATGCCGGATGTCGACATCGACTTCGACGAGCGTCGGCGCGGTGAGGTGATCAAGTACGTCACCGACAAGTGGGGTGAGGACAAGGTCGCCCAGATCGCGACCTTCGGCACGATCAAGGCGAAGGCCGCGATCAAGGACTCGGCCCGGGTGCTGGGTTTCCCGTACGCGGTCGGCGACCGGATCACCAAGGCGATGCCACCGGCCGTGATGGGCAAGGACATCCCGCTGACCGGCATCTTCGACCCGAAGCACCCCCGCTACGCCGAGGCCGGCGAGATCCGGGGCCTGTACGACTCCGACCCGGACGTCCGCAAGGTGATCGACACGGCCAAGGGCATCGAGGGGCTGATCCGGCAGACCGGTGTGCACGCCGCCGGCGTCATCATGTCCGCCGAGCCGATCATCGAGCACATCCCGTTGACGCGCCGCGACGCCGACGGGGCGATCATCACGCAGTTCGACTACCCGACCTGCGAGTCGCTCGGGCTGCTGAAGATGGACTTCCTCGGCCTGCGGAACCTGACGATCATCGACGACGCGGTCAAGAACATCGAGCTGAACCACGGCCTCAAGCTCGACCTGCTGGGCCTGCCGCTGGACGACAAGGCCGCGTACGAGCTGCTGGCCCGCGGTGACACCCTCGGCGTGTTCCAGCTCGACGGTGGGCCGATGCGGTCGCTGCTGCGGTTGATGAAGCCGGACAACTTCGAGGACATCTCCGCCGTCCTGGCGTTGTACCGGCCGGGCCCGATGGGCGTCGACTCGCACACCAACTACGCGCTGCGCAAGAACGGCCTCCAGGAGATCACGCCGATCCACCCGGAGCTGGAGGAGCCGCTGCGGGAGATCCTGGCGCCCACGCACGGCCTGATCGTCTACCAGGAGCAGGTGCAGCGCGCCGCGCAGATCCTCGCCGGCTACACCCTCGGTCAGGCGGACCTGCTGCGCCGGGCGATGGGTAAGAAGAAGAAGGAGATCCTCGACAAGGAGTTCATCCCGTTCCGGGACGGCTGCCGCGAGCGCGGCTACTCCGACGAGGCGATCCAGGCCGTGTGGGACGTGCTGGTGCCGTTCGCCGGGTACGCCTTCAACAAGGCGCACTCCGCCGCGTACGGCCTGGTGTCCTACTGGACCGCGTACCTCAAGGCGCACTACCCGGCCGAGTACATGGCGGGGCTGCTCACGTCCGTCGGTGACGACAAGGACAAGATGGCGCTCTACCTGTCCGAGTGCCGCCGGATGCGGATCCAGGTGCTGCCGCCGGACGTGAACACCTCGGCCGGGCCGTTCACGCCGGTCGGCAAGGACATCCGCTTCGGCCTGGCCGCGGTCCGCAACGTCGGCGCGAACGTGGTCGCCTCGATCATGCGGTGCCGCCAGGAGAAGGGCGACTACACCGACTTCTACGACTTCCTGTCCAAGGTGGACGCGGTGGTCTGCAACAAGAAGACCATCGAATCGCTGATCAAGGCGGGCGCGTTCGACTCGATGGAGCACCCCCGCAAGGGGCTGCTCGCGGTGCACGCCGACGCCATCGACGCGTACGCCGACGTCAAGCGCAAGGAGGCGGTCGGCCAGTACGACCTGTTCGGCGCCGGCTTCGGTGACGCCGACACCGGCAGCACGACGGTGATGCCGGTCATCGGCGACGGCGAGTGGGACAAGCGCGACAAGCTGGCCTTCGAGCGGGAGATGCTCGGCCTGTACGTCTCCGACCACCCCCTGTTCGGCCTCGAGCACATCCTGGGCGCGGCGGCCGACACCACCATCGCGTCCCTGGCCGAGGACGGGGCGGTGCCGGACGGGGCTGTCGTCACACTCGCCGGCATCCTCTCCGGGGTGCAGCGGCGGGTCACCAAGCAGGGGCGGGCCTGGGCCTCGGCCACGCTCGAGGACCTGGCCGGTGGGGTGGAGACGCTGTTCTTCCCCAACACCTACGAAGTGATCGGGCAGTACATCGCCGAGGACGCCATCGTGGTGGTCAAGGGTCGGGTGGACCGCCGCGACGACACCCCACGGATCATGGCGATGGACATGTCCATGCCGGACGTCAGCACCAGCGCCACCAACAAGCCGGTCACCCTCACCATCCCGGTGCACCGGTGCACGCCGCCGCTTGTGGAACGGCTCAAGGAGACCCTGGTGCTGCACCCCGGTGACACCGAGGTGCACGTCAAGCTGCTCAACGGTGGGCGCACCACCACCCTGCGGCTGGGCCCGTTCCGGGTGGCGGCGACCACCGCGCTGATGGGTGACCTGAAGAGCGTCCTCGGCCCGGCCAACGTGAGCTGACCTGGTTGGCCGTGGGGAATCACCAACATCAGGGGAAATGTCCGTTATCGTCATAAGGTGTCGTGTCGTCACCTGCGGGCCGTGGTCCCCGCCCTGGCACTGGTGGTCGGCCTCGCGTCCTGCACCGACCGGGGGTCCACCAACGAAGCCGATGCCGGGTCGACCGCGGCTGGGCCGACCTCAGCCGGGGCGAGCGCGGCCGGGCCGGCACCGACCGCCTTCGGCCCGCTGGCACCGGGAATGCCGACCTATCCGGCGGCCGGCAACGTCTACGCTGCCGCCGGCCCCGACCAGCTGACCGATGCGGTACGCGGCGACCGCCCGATGGTGTACGTGCCCAACACCAAGAGCAACGATGTCTGGTTGATCGACCCCGGGACGTACCAGGTGGTGGGGAAGTTCTCCGGCGGCCCGGAGCCCCAGCACGTCGTCCCCTCCTACGACCTGCGGACGCTCTACGTGGCGTCCAGTCAGATCCCCCGGGGTGGCCTGATCCCAATCGACGCCCGGACCGGTGAGCCGGGCGAGTTCCGCAACCTCGAGGACGTCTACAACCTCTACTTCACCCCCGACGGCAAGCAGGCGATCGTGGTCGCCGAGGCGTACCAGCGACTGGACTTCTACGACCTGGTTAGCTGGCAGCGGGTGCGGTCGGTGCGGTTTCCCGAGTGCGGCGGCATCAACCACATGGACTACTCCGCCGACGGCCGGACGATGCTGTTCAGTTGCGAGTTCGCCAACCGGATGCTGGTGCTGGACACTGCCTCCCTGCGCAAGGTGCGCGAGTTTCGCCTCGACCGGACGCCCGACGGGATGCCGCAGGACACCCGGCTGACTCCGGACGGCCAGCACTTCCTCGTCGCCGACATGCGCGCCAACGGGGTGTATGTCTTCGATGGCCTGGCCACCCGGCAGACCGCGTTCATCCCCACCGGCAGGGGCGCGCACGGCATCTACTTCAGCCGGGACGCCCGGCAGGCGTACGTCACCAACCGCGAGGAGGGCACGGTGACCGTGCTCGACCTGGCGAACCTGAAGCCCACCGCGACCTGGCGGATCCCGAACGGCAGCCCCGACATGGGCGGCCTGTCCGCCGACGGCAAGGTGCTGTGGCTCTCCGGGCGCTTCACCGACGAGGTGTACGCGCTGAACACCTCGACCGGCAAACTGCTGGCCCGGATCCCGGTCGGCAAGGGCCCGCACGGCCTCACCGTCTGGCCGCAGCCCGGTCGCTACTCCCTGGGCCACACCAGCAACATCCGCTAGCGGCCCGGTACCGGGCCGGCCGGCGTGCGTCCGGCCGGCCCGCGACGCCGGGTCAGCGCTGGTCGGGCGCAGCGATCTCGCGCAGCTGGCCGTCGGCCAGCCGCAGCCAGCGCTGCACGCCGATCTCGGCGAGGAACCGTTCGTCGTGGCTCACCACGACAAACGCACCCTGGTACGCGGTCAGCGCGCTCTCCAGTTGGGCGACGCTGACCAGGTCCAGGTTGTTCGTCGGCTCGTCGAGCAGCAGCAGTTGCGGCGCCGGTTCGGCGCAGAGCACGCATGCGAGGGTGGCGCGCAGCCGCTCGCCGCCGGAGAGCACCCCGACGGGCAGGTTCACCCGGGCGCCTCGGAACAGGAACCGGGCCAGCAGGTTCATCCGCTTGGCGTCCGGCAGGCTCGGCGCGTACGCGGCGAAGTTCTCCGCGACCGTGCGGTCGAGGTCCAGCAGGTCCAGCCGCTGCGACAGGTACGCGATCCGCCCGTCGGCCCGTTTGATCTCGCCGCCGGCCGGTTCGAGATCGCCGTTGACGAGGCGCAGCAGGGTCGACTTGCCGACGCCGTTCGCCCCGGTGAGCGCGATCCGCTCCGGCCCCCGGATCACCAGGTCGGCGCCGTCGCCGCCGAACAGCTCCCGATCGTCGAAGCGGGCCCGCAGCCCCGTACCGGAGAAGACCGTCCGTCCGGACGGGACGGTGGTGTCCGGCAGGTCGACGGTGATCTTGTCTTCGTCGCGGACCGCCCGGCCGGCCTCGTCGAGCCGGGCCTTGGCCGAGCCGAGCCGGGCGGAGTGGGTCTCCTGCGACCTGCCCGCCGACTCCTGCGCGCTGCGCTTGAGCCCACCAGCGACGATCCGGGCCAGACCGGCGTTCTTCAGGTTCTTGGAGGCGTTGCTGGCCCGCCGGTCGGCCCGCTCACGGGCCTGCTGCATCTCCCGCTTCTCCCGCTTGACCTCCTGCTCGCCGTTGCGCAGGTTGCTCTCGGCCACCTCCCGCGCCGCCTGCACCGCCTCGGTGTACGCGGTGAAGTTGCCCCCGTACCAGTTGATCTCGCCTCGTTCCAGCTCGGCGATGCGGTCCATCCGGTCCAGCAGCTCCCGGTCGTGGCTGACCAGCAGCAGGCACCCGGACCAGTCGGACAGCACGTCGTAGAGCTTGTGCCGAGCCTCCAGGTCCAGGTTGTTGGTCGGCTCGTCGAGCAGCAGCACGTCGGGCCGTCGCAGCAGTTGCGCCGCCAGGCCGAGGGAGACCACCTGACCGCCGCTGAGGGTGTGCAGCCGGCGGTCGAGCGCCAGGTCACCCAGGCCGAGGCGGTCCAGCTCGGCGCGGGTGCGCTCCTCGATGTCCCAGTCGTCGCCGATGGTGACGAAGTGCGCCTCGCTGGCGTCGCCGGCCTCGATGGCGTGCAGCGCCGCGATCCGCTCGGCGACGCCGAGCACCTGGGCCACGGTCAGGTCGCCGACCAGCGGCAGCGTCTGCGGGAGGTAACCGACCACGCCGTCGACGGTGACGCTGCCGCCGCCGGGCGTCAGCTCCCCGGCGATCAGCCGCAGCAGGGTGCTCTTGCCGGCGCCGTTGGGCGCGACCAGGCCGGTACGACCGCCCGGGACGGTGAAGGACAGCTCCGAGAAGACCGGGGTGTCGTCCGGCCAGGAGAAGGACAGGTTCGAGCAGACGATGTACGCATCAGACATGCGAGTGACCTCAAAGGGTGGGGTGGGCGCGCGCCTAAGCCGCCCGACGACAACGGGAACCGGTGGAACGACGGCATGGCCTCGGCGGCTGCGCCTACGCGCGCCGAACCGATGGCCGAACACGTCCGGTCTCACCCGGAGATGTCGTCGTCACCCGCCATGTCTGGTCTCCCTGGTCGCACCGCCAACCCAACCCGGCAAGTCTAACAACGGATCTTGACCCCGCCACCGCATTAGAGCGCAGCGGTTCTGTATAGCTCAGGCTATAGTTGGTCCATGTCTCATGAGCCGCCACGTCGCTGGGCGATCAAGACGACAACGGATGTCCGTAACTGGTTGCGATCCCTGCGAGATGCCGACCCTGCGACGTACCGGTCCGTCAACGTAGCGATCGACATGCTCGCGGATACCGGTCCGGCCCTGGGGCGGCCACTGGTCGACACCCTCAAGGGCTCGACCATCAGCAACCTGAAAGAGCTTCGACCGAGATCCGGAAGGGACGTTGCCGTTCGGGTGCTGTTCGTCTTCGATCCCTGGTCCCAGGCCGTCCTGCTGGTGGCCGGCAACAAGGCGGGAGATTGGAATCGATGGTACGACAAGGCGATTCCGGTGGCCGAGATTGCGTACGAGGGCTGGCTTGCCTTCGAGAAGAAGCGGAGGGAGGGCTGATGAGCGACTTCCATGATTGGAACGACATCCGGGCCGAGCTGCACGACGGGGACGATGAAGCGCTCGACGCCGAACGTGCCCGTACCGAGGCGTGGATCAGCGCGTTCCACCTTGCCGAGGAGCGGAAGCGGTTGGGCTTGACCCAGCGGCAGGTGGCCGAGCTGATGGGTGTCACGCCCGGCCGAATCAGCCAGATCGAGAACGGTGATCTGGAGGCTAATGAGGTCGCGACACTGAGTCGGTATGCGCGAGCGCTCGGCGCCCGAATGCGGATCATCTTCGACTACGGCGACGACTTGCGCCAGATCGCCTGATCTGACGATCAGCACATGTGCAGGCCACAGCAGCCGTTGATCACTCAAGCATCCACCCGGCGCCGCTTGACGTCGCGTTGCGTCAGCGGGGGCGGTACTCGACCTCGGGGCGGCCGGGGGTGCCGTAGCGGGGGGTGCGCACCGCGCGGTCGATGGTGACCAGGTACTCCAGGTAGCGGCGGGCGGTCACCCGGGAGATGCCGGTCGCCGCGCTCACCTCGGTGGCGGACAACCCCGCCCCCGGGCCGGATCCGTCGGCCAGCGCCGCGCGTACCCGACTGAGGGTCTGCGCGTCGAGGCCCTTGGGCAGGCTGTGCCCGGCGGTGCCGCGCAGGGTGGCGAACATCCGGTCCACGTCGTGCTGGGCGGTCACCTCGCCTTCGGCGAGCGCCTGGGCGCGGTAGTCGGCGTAGCGCTCCAGCTTGTCGCGGAACGCCGCGAACGTGAACGGTTTGAGCAGGTAGTGGGTCACCCCGAGGGACACCGCGGTGCGCACCACCGCCAGGTCCCGCGCGGAGGTCACCGCGAGCACGTCGACGCTGCTGCCGGCCGCGCGCAGCGCCCGGCAGACGTCCAGGCCGTGCAGGTCGGGCAGCCGAAAATCCAGGAGTACGAGGTCCACGTCGCCGCCGCCACCCGCGCGCAGAGCCGCCATCGCCGCCCGCGCGGTGTGCGCCACCCCGACCACCACGAAACCCCGAACCCGTTCGGTGTACGCGGCGTGCGCCTCGGCCAGCAGCGGCTCGTCCTCGACGACCAGCACCCGAATGTCGGTCATCGCGGGGCACCGCCGACCGGCAGTCGGACCGTGAACAGGCTGCCGCCGTCGTCCGAGCGGGCCACCTCGTGCCGGCCACCGTGGCGGCGGACCACCTGCCCGATCAGCGCCAGACCGAGACCCCGGCCGCTGCTCTTGGTGGACCAGCCGCGCCGGAACGCGTCCGCCACCCGGTCCTCGGCCAGCCCGGGGCCGCTGTCGGCGACCCGGACCACCAGTTCGTCGTCGACGGCGCCGACGAAGACCCGCACCGTACGCGGCGGGGGCGTGCCGGCGACCGCCTCCAGGGCGTTGTCGATCAGGTTGCCGACGACGGTGAGCAGGTCGTTGGTCGGCAACGGGCTGTCGTCGAGGCGGCAGTCCGGCTCGATGACGAGGTCCACGCCGCGCTCGCCGGCCTGGGCGGACTTGCCGAGCAGCAGCGCGGCCAGGGCCGGCTCGGTGACCGCGTCGACCACCCGGTCGGTCAGCTGTTGCGCGTGGGCCAGGTCCCGGGTGCCGAGCCGGACCGCCTCGTCGGCGCGGCCCAGCTCCACAAGCGTGAGGACGGTGTGCAGGCGATTGGCCGACTCGTGGGTCTGCGCCTGCAACGCCTCGGTCAGCGCGCGGACCGAGTCCAGCTCGCTGGCGAGGGTACGCAGCTCGGTCTGGTCGCGCAGGGTCAGCACGGTGCCGAGCGGCGCGCCCTCGAAGCGAGCGGTCCGCTGGTTGGCCACCAGCACCCGGTCACCGGCCAGCATGGGCTCGTCGAGGGCGTCGCGCCCGGAGCCGAGCAGCTCGGCCACGGCGGGCGGCAGGTCGATCCCGGCGACCGGCTGGTCGGTGACCGGCTCGTCGGCGTCGAGATCGAGCAACCGCCGGCCCTCGTCGTTGATCAGCGCCACCCGCCGATCGGTGGTCAGCACCACGAGACCCTCGCGCACCGAGTGCAGGACCGCGTCGTAGTACTCGTACATCCGGGTCATCTGCGCCGGTCCCAGGCCGTGGGTCTGGCGACGCAGCCGGCGGCTGAGCAGCCACGATCCGGTCGCGGCGAGCGCGAGCGCCGGCGCCGCGACGCCGAGCAGCACGGGGAGCTGGCGCAGCAGCTTGCGGTTGATGGCCCGGGTGGTGATGCCCACCGAGACCAGGCCGACGATGCGCCGCTGCTCGTCGTACACCGGCACGACCGCGCGCACCGACTCGCCGAGCGTCCCGACGTTGGTGGTGGTGAACGGGTGCCCCGCCAGGGCGGGCCCGATGTCGCCGACGAACGGCTCGCCGATGCGGTCCCGGGTCGGGTGCGAGAAACGGGTGCGGTCGGGGGCCATCACGACCACGAAGTCGGTGCCCGTGGCCAGCCGGGTCGATTCGGCGTACGGCGCAAGGATGCTGGCCGGGTCGGCGGTCGTGAGGGCCGCGCGGACGTCGGGGGAGCGGGCCACGGTCTGCGCCACCGCGAGCACCTCCTCCTGCGCGGCCTGGCGGGAGTCGACGCGGGCCAGCCAGACGGCGCCCGCCGCGCCGGCCAGCACGAGCAGCGTCACCACCACCGCCTGGAGGGCGAACAGCTGCCCCGCGATGCTCAACTGCCGTCGGGCCACCTCCACCACCTCCTCGGCACGCCGCCGCTGACGCATCCGCGGTGAACAGAATGACCGCAAGGATGTCAACGGGTGAGACGCGCTTCACATTGTCGACATGGACACCACCGCATCCACCACCACGGCGGAGCCGTCGGCCCGCCGGGACCGTACCCGTTACCTGTACCTGGCCGTCATCGTGGCCGTGCTCGCCGGCATCGTGGTCGGCCTGGTCGCCCCCGATTTCGGCAAGGAACTCAAGCCGATCGGCACGGGCTTCGTCAACCTGATCAAGATGATGATCAGCCCGGTCATCTTCTGCACGATCGTGCTGGGCGTCGGTTCCGTCCGGCAGGCCGCGAAGGTCGGCAAGGTCGGCGGCCTGGCGCTCGGCTACTTCCTGACCATGTCGACCGTCGCGCTCGCCATCGGCCTGGTCGTCGGCAACCTCATCCACCCCGGCTCCGGCCTGGACCTCGGCCAGGACCTCGCGGGCGCCGGCAAGGCCGCCGCCGGAGACGAGGCCGGCGGTACGGCGGAATTCCTGCTCGGGATCATCCCGACCACGCTCTTCTCCGCGCTCACCGAGGGGGAGGTACTCCAGACGCTGCTGGTGGCGCTGCTCGTCGGCTTCGCGGTGCAGGCGATGGGCCGGCGCGGTGAGCCCGTGCTCGGCGTGATCGCCGTCCTCCAGCGGGTCGTCTTCAAGGTCCTCGCCATGATCATGTGGCTGGCGCCGATCGGCGCGTTCGGCGCGATGGCGGCCGTCGTCGGCGCGACCGGCGTGGACGCCCTCAAGAGCCTCGCCCAGATCATGCTCGGCTTCTACGCCACCTGTCTGATCTTCGTGCTGGTCGTCCTGGGCGCGTTGCTGTGGTTCGTGGCCCGGATCTCGATCTTCTCGCTGCTGCGCTACCTCGGCCGGGAGTTCCTGCTGATCTTGTCGACCTCGTCGTCGGAGTCGGCGCTGCCCCGGCTCATCGCCAAGATGGAGCACTTCGGCGTGAGCAAGCCGGTCGTGGGCATCACGGTGCCGACCGGGTACTCGTTCAACCTCGACGGCACGGCGATCTACCTGACGATGGCGTCGCTGTTCATCGCCGACGCGCTCGGCAAGCCCCTGGCCATCGGCGAGCAGATCTCGCTGCTGCTGTTCATGATCATCGCGTCGAAGGGCGCCGCCGGAGTCACCGGCGCGGGGCTGGCCACGCTTGCCGGTGGCCTCCAGTCGCACCGGCCGGATCTGGTGGACGGCGTCGGGCTGATCGTCGGCATCGACCGGTTCATGTCGGAGGCGCGGGCGCTGACGAACTTCGCCGGCAACGCGGTGGCGACCGTCCTGGTGGGAACCTGGACCGGCGAGTTCGACCGGGACCGGGCGGCCGGCGTGCTGCGCGGCGACGACCCGTTCGACGAGGCCACCATGCTCGACGACCACGACGACGAGTCGGCGGCACGCCCCGACGAATCGACCGCGCCAGCTGGCGTCCCGGCCTGACCGTCCCGGGGGGTGGTCGACTCCAGGTCGGCGATATCGGGGTATCCAAGCTTGTAGGACACCCCGATATCGCTGATCTCGTGTCGATCTTCACCGAGAGGTTGACCTCCGGCTGACGACAGAGACCAAACGCTCCCGTGCGACACGACCTCGGGCCCCGCCACCGCTGGCAATCTTGGACACTTTCCGTTAGCTGCTAACGGAAACTGTCCAAGATCTACCCTGTCAACCGCCTCCCGCGCCCCGGACGGCGTCGCCCTGGGTCAGCTCGTCGACCTCAGGGCCGCCGCACGGAACTTGGCTGGTGGCAGGTATCCGTGGGCGTCCACGTAGTGGAGCAGGAGCTGAGGAGCGGCGTACGCGACGTTGTCGCCCCGCACCTCGAATTCGGCGCTCTCGCGGGCGATCATGCCCTCCCGAATGGCTTCTCTGGCGTCGTCGCCCAGGTCCCGGATGCAGATCTCGCAGTAGTGGTGTCCCCGTGTCTGGCGGACTCGCACCTTGGCCAGTTCCGTCAGAGCTGGCATCAACCCGCCCGGGGGAGCGCCGGTCGGGAACGGATGCGAGGCGTCCAGCCAGCCGACGTTGAGCAGCGGCTCGTCGGATGGCCCACGCCCGTCCTCGTCATGCCGCTTGAGGTACGTGTACGGCGTCAGGTCCACGAAGTAGGTCACGGGTTCTGTGTACCCACCCTCCGTGCACTTGACAGGGGGCGTGTGAGCGTTAACATCGATAAGCGCCATTGTCTGTCGGGAGGTCCGATGACGCTCGTCCTCGCGCGTTCCACCGCACGGCGGATGGCCGGGCTCACGGCTCTGGTCGTGCTGCTCGCCGTCGGCCTCACCGTCATCTCCCCGAAGCCCGCCGTGGCGTGGGACAACGGCACGGCGAACACCCCGCCCATGGGGTGGAACAGCTACGACTCGTTCAACTGGAGCGTCACCGAGGCCGACGTCCGGGCCAACACGGACTACCTGCGCGACAACCTGCGCCAGCACGGCTGGCAGTACGTCGTCATCGACTGGGCCTGGTACTACCCGGGCCAGCACAACAACAGCCCCAACCAGGACGCCAACCTCAATCCCCGGCTGCGGATGGACGCCAACGGACGGCTGCTGCCGGACACCACGCGGTTTCCCTCGGCGGCGGGCGGCAACGGGTTCAAGCCTCTCGCCGACTACGTGCACGACCAGGGACTGAAGTTCGGCGTCCATCTGATGCGCGGCATCCCGCGGCAGGCGGTCGCGGACAACGTGCCGATCCTCGGCACCACCTGCCGGGCCAACCAGATCAACAACACCACCACCGCGGCCTGGCTCAACCTGATGTGGGGTCTGAACATGTCCAACGCCTGCGCGCAGGCGTACCTGGACTCGGTCTTCCAGCTCCTGGCCGGCTGGGGTGTCGACTACGTGAAGGTGGACGACATCGCGGCCCCGACGTACCGGCAGGCCGAGGTCGAGGGTTACCGGACGGCGATCCAGCACAGCGGTCGGCCGATGGTGCTGAGCCTCTCGCCCGGCGCGACACCGCTGGCCAGTGGCGGGCACGTGCGGGACAACGCGCACATGTGGCGCATCGTCAACGACCTGTGGGACAACTGGTCGTCGCTCGACGCGCTGTTCGACCAGTTGCGCAACTGGACGCCGTACCGGACGACTGGCGCCTGGCCTGATCCGGACATGATCCCGATCGGGCGGCTGTCGAAGTACGGCCCGGTCGGCGCACCCCGCTACTCCGGGCTCACCGCTGACGAGCAGCGCACCCTCATGACCCTGTGGGCGATCAACCGGGCGCCGCTGATGTGGGGCGGCAACCTGGTCGAGAACCGCGCCGCCGAGCTGGCGTTGATGACCAACGCGGCGGTGCTCGCCGTCGACCAGAACAGCGCCAACAACCGGCAGCTCGTCGGCGGCACCCGGCAGGTGTGGACCGCCGATGTGCCCGGCACCGACCACCGGTACGTGGCGCTGTTCAACCGCGAGAGCGCGACGGCTAACGTCTCGGTGAACCTGGCCGACCTGGGCATCGGCTCGGCCACCGTCACCGACCTGTGGTCCGGCGCCGGTCTCGGCACCGTCACCGGCACGCTCACCCGATCCATCCCCGCCCACGGGAGCGGCCTGTACCGGGTGGCGCCGCTGACCACCGCCCCCACGCCGACCACCTACACGGTGGCCGCGCGGCACAGCGGCAAGCTCCTCGACGCCTTCAACGCGTCCACCGCCGATGGCGCCAACGTCGTCCAGTGGGGCGCCAACGGGCAGGCCAACCAGCGGTGGCGGTTCCAGGACGCCGGTGGCGGCTACTCGACGGTGACAAGTGTCAGCAGCGGCAAGTGTCTCGACGTGTACGGCGGCGCGGGCGCCACCGCCGACGGCGTCCGCGTGATCCAGTGGACCTGCAACGGCGGCACCAATCAGCAGTGGCGCGTCGAGGACCTCGGAACCGGCTACGTCAGGCTCGTGGCCCGCCACAGCGGGAAGTGTCTCGACGTGCTGAACGCCGCCACGGCGGACGGTGCTCAGGCCGTGCAGTGGACGTGCGGCACCGGCGCCAGCCAACAATGGCGACGCACCACCGCGTAGCGCGCCGTCGGCCCTCGCGGCGGTAATGCGCCGCAGCGGGCGCGGATCCTCGTCACGTCGCTGCCGACGGTCTGGGCGCTGATCGCGGCCGGCACACTGCTGGCACGGCGCTACGCCAGCGGGCCAACTGAAGGCTGACGGCGGGCGCTGCGGTGGTTACGGTCGTGGATGCCGAGGTTTCCCGACCGTTCGAGGAGTGATCGCATGGCCCCCTCTCCGTCCCGGCTCTTCGCGGAGATAGCGACGGCCGAACGACCGGCCGAGACCAGAGTGGTCATGCGGCGAGCGGTGGTGCTCGGCGGCAGCATGGCCGGGTTGCTGGCGGCCCGGGTTTTGAGCGATCACGCCGAGGAAGTGCTGATCATCGAACGGGATCCGTCCAATGTCGACGCCGGGCCTCGGCCGGGGGTGCCCCAGGGCAGCCAGGTGCACGCGCTGCTGCCCGCCGGCCAGGTCCAGTTGGAACGCTGGTTTCCCGGCATCGCCGACGAGGCGCTGGCGCTCGGCGCCCCTCCGCCGCCGCGCGACCAGGGCACCGCGAAGGTCTTCATCAACGGCGTACTGGGTCTGCCGCCGGCAGCGACCGGCACCGGGCCGGCGTTGATCACCACGCGTCCGTTCCTGGAGGCGCTGGTCCGTCGGCGGACCCTCGCCGTCGACAACATCCAGATGGTGTACGGCCGGGCCGAGGGCCTCCTCTTCGACGAGCGGCGCGTCACCGGCGCCCGGTACGTGCCCGAGGGCGGCAGCGAGCCGGTCGTCGAAACGGCGGACCTGGTGGTGGACGCGATGGGCCGGTCCAGCCGGTTGAGTGACTGGCTGGCCGAGGAGGGGTGGCCGCGCCCGCCGATGCACCGTATGCCGATCAAGCTGAACTACGCGACGGCGCTCTACAAGCGCGACGAGAAGGTCAGCGACGCTTGGGTGGCGGTCTTCCACACCATGGCGGGCAAGGGGCGTACCGCCCGGATCGGCGGGATCAACTCGGTCGAAGGGGACCGTTGGATCATGCTGGTCGCCGGCTACGACGGGGACCGGCCCAGCCGCGATGTCGCCGACTTCACCACCCGCTGCCGGAAGCACTACCCGCAGATGTTCGGCGACATCGCCGAACACGGGGAGATGCTCGGCCCGGTGGTCACGTACCACCAGGCGGACAGCCGACGCCGCGACTTCCATGAGCTCGACCGCCTGCCCGCCGGGTTGGTCGCCGCCGGTGACGCGGTCGCGTCCTTCAACCCGGTGTACGGCCAGGGCATGACCTCCGCGACGCTGCACGCCTCCTGCCTGTCAAACTATCTGCGGTCCGGGCCGAAGCCGCACGACGAGCCCGCGCGGGCGTACTTCGACCAGGTCCGCGTGGTGGTCGACGCCGCCTGGCAGGTCTCCACCACCGCCGACATCGAGCTGCCGCACGTCGACGGGCCGTACCCGCCCGGTTACCGGGTCACCAAGTGGTTCGGCGATCTGCTCTTCCGGGCGTCGCTCACCGACCCGGTGCTCAACGCCCGGTTGGGGCGGGTGACCACAATGCTCGACCACCCGGCCGCCCTGAGCCGCCCCGGCACCCTGTTCCGGGCGCTCCGCTTCGGCCTGCGCGGCCGCTCTCGGCGGTGATTCGTCGCCAAACCCGCAGCCCGTGGCGGGGTGCGGTGGAGAATGGTGGGTCGGGAAGGGGTGCCGCGACGAACCGGGGGAGCAGGCGTGCTCGCAACCAGCCTCCTTGGCCGGCTGCGCCGCCGTGACCCGGGGGACGCCGTCCTGCGGCGCGCGGTGCGCCTGACGCTCGTCGCGTCCGTCATCTTCTACGCCTGCCGGTACGGGGCGGGCAGCCCGGTGCTCGCCACGTACGGGCTGTTCGGCGCGATCGCCGCCGGGTCGTTCGCCCAGTTGCCCGGTCCGGCGCCGCAGCGGGCGCGGATCCTCGTCACGTCGCTGCCGGCGGTCTGGGCGCTGATCGCGGCCGGCACGCTGCTGGCGTGGAGCACGTGGGCGGCGGCCGGCGGGATGCTTGTCGTCGGGTTCGTCGTGGCGTTCGCGGGGGTCGGGAATCCACGCCTGGTGGGTCTGGCCAGCGCGTTCCAGCTCTTCTACATTCTGGCGTCCTTTCCGCCGTACCAACCGGACACCCTGCCGCAGCGACTGGGCGGGGTCACGCTCGCGATCGTGCTGCTCGCCGCGGCCGAGGTGCTGCTCTGGCCCGACCCGGTGCCGGTCACCTTCCGGCAGCTGCTCACCCGGGCGGCGGACGGCGTCGGGGCGTTCCTCGACGACGCCGCCGACGCGCTGACCGACCCGCACGCCGGTCACGCTGGTCGGGACAGCCGGCGCGCGCGGGCGTACGACCTGGTGGCCCCGCTCGGTCTGGGCCGCAACCCGCCGGAGCGGGCGCCGACCGCGGCGGGCGCCCAGGACCGGGCTCTGCGGATCTCGGCGGCGGCGCTGCGGGAGGTGCTCGCCGAGGCGGACCGGCTCGCGGGGGACGCCCCGCCGGAGCCGATCGGAGAGCTGGCGGCGGCGCGGCTGGTGCGCACCTGCGCTGAGACGACCCGGGCCGCCGGCCGGAGCCTGTCACCGGGTGCGCCGCCGGTCGACCTCGCTGGCCTGGACGTCGCGATCCGCGCGGCCGAGGCCGCCTACCCAGTGGGGCGAGGTGGCGGCGCCGACGCGCCGGACGTACCCCGGATGTGCCGGGACGCGACCGCGCTGGCCCTCGCCGACCAGGTGCGGGTCTTCGCCGTCGGTGCCCGGGTCGCCGCCGGGGCACGGCCCGCCGGAGGCGAGGCCTACCCCAGACTTTTCGGGTACGCGCGACACAGCCCGTGGACGCTGTACTGGTGGCAGTTCCGCTCCCACCTTGCTCCCAGCTCCGCACACCTGCACAGCGCGCTTCGGCTGGCCGTGGCGTTGTCGGTCGCCCGGGTGGCTGCCGGGGTGTTGCAGCTCAACCACGGCTTCTGGGTGCTCCTGGCTACACTCACGGTCCTGCGGACCTCGGCCGCCGACACCCGCACCGCGCTGCGACCCGCAGTGCTCGGCACGATCGCGGGCGTCGTCGTCAGTGGCCTGCTGGTGCTCCTCGTCGAGGACCCCATCGTGTACGCCGTCGTCCTGCCGGTCACGCTGCTGCTGGCGTTCGGTGTCGGTCGGCTGCTGGGCCCGGTGTGGCAACAGGCGCTGTTCACCCTGCTGCTGACGGTCGTGTTCAGTCAGCTCAGCCCCGAGGGTTGGCGGCTCGCCGAGGCCCGGCTGGTCGACGTCGGGCTCGGCGCGGTGATCGGTGTGCTCGCCGGTGTCGCCATGTGGCCGCGCGGTGCGAGCCGCGACCTGCGCCACAACGCCGCGCGTTACCTGACGGCCAGCGGGGACGCGGTCGAGCGGACCGTCGAGGCGGTGCTCGGCGACGCGCCGCCGCCCGAGGACGACCTCGATCGGGTCCGCCAGCGGATGGTCCTGGTCGACTCGTCCTACTGCCAGTACCACTCCGAGCGCCACGACCCGCAGCGCGCACGCGTGAACTGGGACGCCGCCCTGGGCGCCGGGCAGCACGTGGTGCCCGGCGCCGAGTCGCTGCTGCGTCGCAACCCGCCCGGCTGCCTCGCCGGCTGGCCGGCGGCGGCGGTCCTGCTGCGGGACGCGGCCGGGCAACTGCGCTCGGCGTACGACGAGCTGGCCGGAGAGGTGGCACAGGGCCGGGCCGCGGGCGCGGTGCCGGCCCCGACCGACTGTGTCGACGAGGTGGACCGGGTCCGTCCGCTGCTCGGCGCGGTCGACGCCTCGGCGGTGCGGCACCTGGTGGAGGTCGATCGATGGCTCGCCGGCCTCGCCGACAGCCTCACCCGGATCCACCCGCCGGACGCGAATCGGCGTCGATGACGTCGCCGCCCGCGCCTGGCTGGTCGCCTCGGCGGCAGGTTGGTCGTGAGCGACATACCTCAGAGTCATATCTATACCTGAGAGTCATCACGCCCTCCCCGGTGCCCGGCTCCGGGTGGCGAGCGGCGGGCGCCGGGTGCGGGGTGCCGGGCGCAGCCCGCAAGCCCGCGAACCGCCGGCAGTCCGCCGCCGGGAGCCCGCAGGCCGCAGGACTCCGATTGGCCGTGCCCCTGCGCGACGAGCCCGCCTAGCGTCGGTGGCATGGAGATCGCGCAGGCACAGCAGTTGTGGAAGCCGGAGCCCGGCTGGTTGAACACGGCCTCCTACGGGTTGCCGCCAGAGCCGGCCTGGACGGCGTTGCAGGAGGCCCTGGCCGCCTGGCGGGTCGGCAGCACGTCATGGGAGGGCTGGGGCGACTCGGTGCAGCGTTCCCGGAACGCGTTCGCCGGTCTGATCGGCGTGCCGGCCAGTGACGTGGCGGTCGGCGCGACCGTCTCCCAGATGCTGGCGCCGGTGGCGGCGGGGCTGCCGGCGGGGGCCACCGTGGTCGTTCCGGAGATCGAGTTCACCTCGAACCTGTTCCCCTGGCTGGTTCAGGAGGAGCGCGGCGTCACGGTCCGCACGGTGCCGGCGGACCGGCTGGTCGACGCGATCGACGCCGACACCGACCTCGTCGCGTTCAGCCTGGTGCAGTCGGCCGACGGCTCGGTCGCCGCGTACGACGAGATCGTGGCCGCGGCCCGCGCACACGACGCGCTGGTGGTGGTGGACGCGACCCAGGCGTGCGGGTGGCTGCCGTTCGATGGCAGCCGGGCCGACGTGGTGGCCGTGGGCGGCTACAAGTGGCTGATGAACCCGCGCGGCACCGCGTACACCTATCTGGCCCCGGCGCTGCGCGAGCGCCTGCGCCCGGACGCCGCCGGCTGGTACGCGGGCCGCGACCCGCACGCCTCCTACTACGGCCCGCCGCTGCGGCTGGCCGACGACGCCCGCCGGTTCGACATCTCGCCGGCCTGGTTCAGCTGGGTCGGCGCGGCCCCCGCCATGGAGCTGGTCGCCGAGATCGGCGTGCCGGCGATCCAGGAGCACGACGTGGCACTGGCCAACCGGTTCCTGACCGGCCTGGGCCGGCCGCCGGGGGACAGCGCCATCGTCACCGTAGAGGTGCCCGGCGCGGAGCAGCGTCTCGCCGCGGCCGGCATCCGGGCGGCGGTGCGCGCCGGGCGGGTCCGCGCCTCGTTCCACCTCTACTCCACCGAGGCCGATGTGGACGCCGCCCTGGAGGCGCTGGCGGGGTGACGCGGTTCAGGCCAGGTGGCCCCCGATCTTCGTGTACCCGCGCAGCAGGTCTCGCGAGATGATCAGCCGCTGCATCTCGTCGGTGCCCTCGAAGATGCGGTAGAGCCGCACCTGCCGGTACCAGCGCTCGATGGGCAGCTCCCGGGTGTAGCCCATGCCACCGTGGATCTGGAGCACCCTGTCGACCACCCGGTTGACCATGCCGGCGCCGTAGAGCTTGCCCATCGACGACGCGTGCCGCGGGTCGAGGCCCTGGTCGACCGTCCACGCGGAACGCAGCACCAGCCAGCGGGCCGCCTCCAACTCGGTCTCCGAGTCGGCGATCATCCACTGGATGGCCTGGTTGGTGCCGATCTTCGCGCCGAACGTCTCGCGGGTGTTGGCGTAGTCGATCGCCATCTGCAGGACCCGCTCGGCGATGCCGATGGCGTGCGACGGGATGGTGTAGCGGCCCTTGCCGATCCACTCCATGCCGAGGGTGAAGCCCTGCCCGATCTCGCCGAGGATGTTGCGGTGCGGCACGCGTACACCGTCGAAGATCAGCGACGCGGGCCCGCCCTCGCCCATGGTCTGGATGAACTCCGAGCGCCAGCCCATCGCCCGGTCGACCAGGAACGCGGTCGCGCCGCCGTTGCGGGCGCCCTTCTCCCGGTCGGTCACCGCGACGACGATGGCGAAGTCGGCGTCGTGGCCGCCGGTGATGAAGGTCTTCTCGCCGTCGAGGATCCAGTCGTCGCCGTCGCGGCGGGCGGAGAGCCGGATGTTCGCCGCGTCCGAGCCGGCGCCCGGTTCGGTGATCGCGAAGCAGGACCGCCGCTCGCCCTCGATCGTCGGAATGAGGAATTCCTGCTTCTGCTCCTCGGTGGCGTGGAACAGGATGTTGTCCGCCTCGCCACCGAAGCGGAACGGCACGAACGTGTGGCCCAGCTCCGTCCAGATCAACGACTGGAGGACGGCCGGCAGGTTCATCCCGCCGTACTCCTCGGGGGTCGCCAGGCCCCAGAAGCCGAACTTGCGCGCCTTGAGTTGCAGCTCGCGCACCTCGGAGTGATCCAGGCCCGGTTGGTGCGCCCGCTCGCGGCGCAGCACCTCCGCCTCCAGGGGCATCACCTCGCGGCGGATGAACGACCGGACGGTGTCCCGCACCGCCCGCTCCTCGTCGGTGAGCGAAAAGTCCACGGTGGTCCTCCTGGCGTCGGCGCGGCCGGTCACCCCTAAACTAGCGGTGTAAGTTTTGATGCGTCCAGACCCTACGTCGCCGACTCGCGAGGAGCGCAGTGCCCCGACCCCGCCAGCCCCGGCTCACCCGGCAGCTGATCGTCGACACCGCCACGGCGCTCATCGACGCCGAGGGTCTGCCCGCGCTCTCCACCCGTCGACTCGCCGCCGCGCTGGGCGTGCAGGGCCCGTCGCTCTACAACCACTTCGCCACCAAGGACGAGATCCTCGACGCGGTCGCCGACGCGGTGACCGGCGCCGTCGACATCAGCGGCTTCACGGGCCGGGACTGGGCCGGCGCGCTGCGCGACTGGGCCTGGTCGTACCGGCGGGCGCTCACCGCGCACCCGAACATCGTGCCGTACCTGGCCCAGGGGCCCGGTCGCCGGCCGGCCGCCCTCGCCATGGCCGACGCGGTCTACGGCGGCCTGGTCCGCGCCGGGTGGCCACCGGCCCGCGCCACCCACATCGGCGCGGCGCTGCGCTACTTCGTGGCCGGCTCGGCGCTCGGCTCGTTCGCCCGCGGCTTCGTCGAGGATCCCGAGCTGTACGCCGCGCACTACCCGCACCTGCGCCAGGCGCACCGGCTCGCCGAGCACCAGCAGAGCGTGGACGAGGGCGCCTTCGCCCTCGGCCTGGACGCGCTGCTGCACGGCCTGGCCGCCGAGTACGCCCGCACCGTCGGGCCGGTGGAGTCCGGGCGGTCCAGCGGGTAGCGTCCAAACTCCCAGCGCTAGTTTCATCGCCCGCCGCGACCCGTCGCCTTCGCCCGCCGCTCAGCCCGCCCCCATCGCCCGTCGCCACCCCGGAAGGGACGCCATGGACCTCGCCGCCCCGCCGTCGCTGCTGCCCGATGCCCTGCGCCTCCGGCGCCACCTGCACATCGGCGGCGAGTGGACGTCTCCCGCCGGCACCGACGTGATCGACGTGGAGAACCCGAGCACCGGCGAGCTGATCGGTCAGGTGCCCGCCGGCACCGCGGCCGATGTGGACGCCGCCGTCGCCGCCGCCCGCGCCGCCTTTCCCGGCTGGGCGGCCACCGCGCCCGCCGAACGGTCCGCTTACCTCGACCGGCTGCACGCCGCGCTCGCGGCGCGCGCCGACGACCTCGCCCGCACCGTCGCCGTCGAGCTGGGCGCCCCGCTCAAGCTCGCCACCCGCGTGCAGGTCGCGCTGCCGCTGATCGTGCTGCGCGACCACGTGGCGCTCGCCGCCCGGCCGCCGGTCGAGGAGACCATCGGCAACTCCCTCGTCGTGCGCGAGCCGATCGGCGTGGTCGGCGCGATCACCCCGTGGAACTACCCCCTGCACCAGGTGATGGCGAAGGTCGCGCCCGCGCTCGCCGCCGGCTGCACGGTCGTGCTCAAGCCCAGCGAGCTGACCCCGCTGACCGCGTACCTGCTGTTCGACGCGGTCACCGAGGCCGGTCTGCCGCCGGGTGTGCTCAACCTGGTCCCCGGCACCGGCGAGGCGGTCGGCGAGGCGCTCGCCGGGCACCCCGACGTCGACCTGGTGTCGTTCACCGGCTCCACCGCCACCGGCACCCGGATCATGCGACTCGCCGCCGACCGGATCGCCCGGGTCGCGCTGGAGCTGGGTGGCAAGTCCGCCAACGTGATCCTCCCCGACGCCGACCTGGCCGCCGCGGTCAAGGTCGGCGTCGGTAACGCCCTGATGAACTCCGGCCAGACCTGCACGGCGTGGACCCGGATGCTGGTGCACCGCGACCGGTACGCCGAGGCGCTCGACCTGGTCGCGACGGCGGTGGCCGGCTACCGCGTCGGCGACCCGTTCGACCCGGCCACCCGCCTCGGCCCCCTGGTCTCCGCCGCCCAGGCGACGCGGGTGCGCGGCCACGTCGAGCGGGCTCTCGCCGACGGCGCCCGCCTCGTCGCCGGTGGCCCGGACGCCCCGGTCCCGGCGCGGGGGCACTTCGTCGCCCCGACCGTCTTCGCCGACGTGCACCCGGACAGCGCGCTCGCCCAGGAGGAGGTCTTCGGCCCGGTGCTCGCCGTTCTCCCGTTCGACGACACCGACGAGGCCGTCGCCATCGCCAACAACTCGCGCTACGGGCTGGCCGGCGCGGTCTGGTCCGCCGACACCGAGGCGGCGCTCGCGGTGGCGCGGCGGCTGCGGACCGGCGCGGTCGACATCAACGGCGCGGCGTTCAACCCACTCGCGCCCTTCGGCGGCTACAAGCAGTCCGGCCTGGGCCGGGAGCTGGGCGTGCACGGGCTCGCCGAGTTCTGCGAGCTGAAGGCGATCCAGCGATGAGCGCCGCCGAGTCGACGGGCGTACCGGGGGTGGCTGCGGAGCAGGCGGCCGTGCCGGCGGTCAGCGCTGAGCCGGCGGGCGGGTCGGTCACCGTCCGCGCGCTGGTCGCGCGCGGGCCCGGCGCCGAGCTGCGGGTCGAGCGGGTACGCCTGCCCGCGCCCGGCCCCGGCGAGGTGCGGGTTTCGATCCGGGCGGCCGGGGTCTGCCACTCCGACCTGTCCATGGTCAACGGCACTCTGGCCGCGACGTTCCCGCTGGTGCTCGGGCACGAGGCGACAGGCGTGGTGGCCGAGGCAGGGGCGGGCACCCGGCTGCCGGTCGGCACGCCTGTGGTGCTCAACTGGGCGCCCGCCTGCCGGACCTGCTGGTGGTGCCGGCACGACGAGCCGTGGCTCTGCGCCGCCAACACCGCCCCGACCGTGGCGCGCGGCGAGACCGAGGACGGCATCGGGCTGCACCTCACGCTGGGTCTCGGCGCGCTCGCCGAGGCGGTGGTGGTGCCGGAGAGCGCCGTCGTACCGATCCCCGCCGGGCTGCCCGCCGAGCAGGCCGCGCTGCTCGGCTGCGCGGTGCTCACGGGCGTCGGCGCGGTCGGCAACACCGCCCGGGTCGCGCCCGGCGAGTCGGTCGCCGTCATCGGGCTCGGCGGGGTCGGGCTCGCCGTTCTCGCCGCAGCCCGCCGGGCCGGCGCCACGACGATCCTCGCCGTCGACGTGGCCGAGGCGAAGCGGGACCTGGCCCTCGCCGCCGGGGCCACCGACTTCCTGCTCTCCGACGACCGGCTCTCCAAGGAGGTGCGGGCACGCACCGAGGGCCGCGGCGTCGACCACGCCTTCGAGTGCGTCGGGCGGGCCGCCACGATCCGGGCGGCGTGGCGTCTCACCCGGCGCGGGGGAGCGGTCACCGTGGTCGGCATGGGCGCCAAGGACGACATGGTCAGCCTCGGCGCGCTCGACATCTTCCACTCCGCCCGTACGCTGCGCTCCTCGGTGTACGGCTCGTCCGACCCGGACCGCGAGGTGCCGGTGCTGGCCACCGAGCTGGCCGCCGGCGCACTGGATCTGCGCGTGCTGGTCAGCGGCACGATCGGGCTGGACGAGGCGCCCACCGCGTTCGACCGGTTGGCGCGGGGCGAGGGCGCCCGCTGGGTGGTCACACTGGACTGAGCCGAGCAGGCTCGCATGCGGGCCTGCTCGGGCCGGTGACGTCGGCGGCGATCAGTTTCGATCAGAAGGGTGGTGTGTCCTCGCCCATCAACGCCAGCACGACGCCACCCCTCCCGCTCTTGAGGCTCTGGACCACGACCTTGCCGGTGCTGCCGTCGGGCAGTTCCAACGTGAAGGCCTTCCCGACCGCGTTCTTGGGGCCGTTGCCGGCGCTGTTGGCGGGCCGGAAGTCGCCTGCCCACGGTCGAATCCCACCCTTGCGGGCGGGCTCGGCGAAGAGGGCGGCGGTGCCAGGGGTCCTGGTGCCGTCCGAGGAGAGAAGCACTGAGGCGCTGCGATAGGTAGCCATATGCGCCAAGGCTATCCCGGACTGCGCTCGATCGCGCCCCGCAACTGCCCCTAAACCGAACGGCCAGGGGAGCGATCGTGATCTGCTACCCCTTTGCGACGATCGTGCGGTGGCTAAGGGCCGAGCCAGACGCCGGTCGCTGAATCCGCAGCCTTGGTCCCTGGCGGAGCCGGATGTGTGCGCGTGCCCTCGGGCTGGACCGAGCTTGTCCTATCCCGGTGCTCTCATCCCGTCATGCATGTCGTCGTCTGTGGCGCACTCGTGGAGACCGGCGCGGTCCTGCTGGTACACCGCAGCCCATAAGGTTTACTTCTATGGTCCGCACCACACCTCCGCGTCCCCTGGACATCACCGCGCTCTTCCCCGAACTGCGGGAACATTCCATCACCGCTACCCGCCTGCATCCCCGACCCGGCGCTCCGACCGTTAGGGACAGCTCGGTCGGCGGACCGCTGCTGTGGCCGGCCGACGAGGTATGGCCGGTCTGCGACGACGCCGGGGCGCACGAGCCATACAACCTGGCCACCCCGGCCGCCCTGCGCTGCAGGCGGGAGATCCTCGCGACCGCAGAAGCCCGGGAGCCGCTGCCGGGCGGGTACTTCTTGACTGCGCAGGAGCGGGCCGAGCTCGATGCGGCCGACGCATTGGACCTGGACGACCTGATCGAGGACCCCATCCCGTTGGTCCCGGTCGCGCAGCTGTACCGACATGATGTCCCGGACTACGCCGGTCCGGACGGCACCGACCTGCTCCAGGTGCTGTGGTGCCCGGTGGACCACTCGGACCGGCACTACAGCCCTCGCGTCTTCCTCTTCTGGCGCGACAGTTCCGCCGTCGGCCCGCTGCTCGAAGCGCCTCCCGAGCCGCCGGTGATCAGCGACATGTACCTGCCGGTTCCGTGCGTGGTGCACCCCGAGCAGGTTCGCGAGTACCAATACGCCGCTCTACTCCCCGATGACCTGCGCGAGCGGCTCGACGAGTGGGACGAAGACGATAGCCGTCCCCACTATCAGTATCAGACCGACTTGTCGCTGGCGCCGGGATGGAAGGTCGGCGGGTACGCGAACTGGTCACTGACCGATCCGTACCCGATGGATTGTGCTGCCTGCGGCACCACGATGACCTTGATTTTCACCGTGGGCTCGGGCGACTGGAACGGCATGCATTGCAGCTGGCGCCCGTCCGAGGAGAACCCGACCGTGTCCCCAGACATCGTCGGCGTGCAGATCGGGCGTGGCTACTCGCTGTACACCTTCCGCTGCCCCAAATCATTCGATCATCCCCCGGCGACCGCTATGCAGTGACGCGGCCTCCCTCCATGGCTTGCCGGCCTCCCAAGCGCGCTCGACTCGACAGAGCCGCGAGCGCTGGGGGTGTCCCGGAAGCCATGTGTGCGGCGAGGATGTAGTTGCGGTCTGGGTCAGCGCGCAGAACGAGGTGATCGGAGGGTGCGGTGCCGGATTGGCGAAGCGGTACCTCGCTACCGGACTGCGCGGACGGTGCCTACTCTTCCGCCGTGGCGCGTACCCGAATCAGGAGCATCGTCGTCGAGGACATCGTCTACCGATGGACCGTCGGACTGGTCGATCCGAGCCGTGTCAAGGTCAAGGTCTGGCGCGACGGGCCCGGCGGTGCATTGGAGGTCATGGCGTTCTTTGATGACCCATGGCTGAACTATGGACCGATCATCACCGCACCTGCCGGCCGAGCGGCCGAAGTGTTCGAACTGAGCCCGATCGCCCCGGCTTTGGTCGCGAAGATCATCCGGCAGGCACTCGACATGGGCTGGCAGGCACATCACAACGCAACGACGCGGCTCCAGCTCACCCGCGACCGCGAACGGTTGGAGCCATCACCCTAGTGACAGGGCGCCGGACGCGACCGCTGTCCGCGGATGCGGATGCCGTTAGAACCTCGGGAGCGGCCGGCCCCCTGAGGCCGCACTCGCTTCTGTGGGTCACGCGGTTTGATCACGATGTCGATGCGAAGGGGGCATGGTGGGACGCAGAGCGATCATCTTCCACGGGACCGGCGGTAACCCGGACGTCGTCTGGTATCGCTGGCTGGCGCAGCGGCTCGAGGCTCGGGGTTACACCGTCGAGGTGCCGCACCTGCCGGGCATCAACGTCGAGCCGATCGCGACGTTCCTGCCGACGGTGCTCGACGGGCGCCGCTTCGACGAGGACACGGTCCTGGTGGGCCACTCCGGCGGCGCGGCCCTGCTGCTGGCGCTGCTTGAGCACATCGAGGTGCCCGTCGCTCAGGCGATCCTGGTCGCCGGCTACTGCACCCGGCCCAACACCAGCGAGGAACCGGTGCTCCAGGAGAGCTACGACTGGGCCGCGATCCGGTCGCACGTGCGCGACATCTTCTTCATCAACTCCCGCGCGGATCCGTACGGCTGCGACGACCGACAGGGACGCGCCATGTTCGAGCGGCTCGGCGGCACCCAGATCGTGCGCGACGACGGGCACTTCGGCGACTACAACCAGCCATACGAGCGGTTCGAGCTGCTCGACCGACTCATCCCCTGACGTTCGTCACATCCGCGCCCGCAGCACGTCGACCTCGCAGCCGGGCGCCGAGGGGTCGAAGCCGTGCTCGGCCAGCCACCGGATCACCAGCAGGCTGCGCAACGACCACCACGCCCGGATCACGTCGAGGTCGACGTCTGCGCCGTAGCCGGCCACGACGTCGCCGAGGTGCTCCTCGTGTCCGAGAGTCAACGTGGCGAGGTCGAACAGGGCGTCGCCCCGGCTCGCCTCGGACCAGTCGAGCACGCCGGTGACCTCGTCACCGTCGACGAACACGTGGGCGACCTGCAGGTCGCCGTGCGTGAACACAGGTGTCCACGGCCGGAGTGCAGCCTCGGCGACGTGGCGGTTTCGGGTGACCAGGTCGGTGGGGAGAACGCCGTTCGCGACGAGCCACCGGCACTCGCCGTCGAGCTGCGCGGCCAGCTCGTCGAGGCTCCGACCGGGCCAGGGTGGCAGCGGCGCGTCGTGCAACGCCCGTACGGCGGCGCCCGCCGCGGCCCACGCCGTCGGGGGCGCGGTCGACGGCTCGCCGAGGCGGCCGAGTGCCCTGCCGCGCAGGACGGCGAGCGCGAGCACAGGCGGGTTGCGCCACAGGACCTCCGGAGTTGGCACGGGCGCCATGGCCATTGCCGCGACCTCGACGTCCGCGTGACCCGGATCGGCGTCGATCTTGAGGAACACGTCGCCGACGCGCACGGTCGACCGCTCCCGGTGGGCGACGACGACCTCGACCTCCTGCACGCTGGCGATTGTCGCGGGATCGACCACCGACGTGCGAGGGGTTTTCCGCGCACCCCCGGGGAGTCGTTGCGCCCGGGAAATACCTAGCAGTACTATGCATTGTGCTTCTAGGGTTGAGGTGGGAGGTCTCGTGAAGGTCGCTAAGGATCTGGTTGCCGCTTCGGCGACACCGATGGTGCTCGGCATACTGGCCGAGGGGGAGAGCTACGGCTACGCCATCCTCCGGCGGATCAACGAGCTGTCCGGAGGTGAGTTGGACTGGACCGAGGGGCTGTTGTACCCGCTGCTGCACCGGCTTGAGCGCCTGGCCTATGTGGAGGCGAGCTGGCAGTCGGTCGCCGGTGAGCGCAAACGCAAGTACTACCGGATCACCGACCGGGGCCTGGCCGAGCTGGCCGAGCAGCGCCGGCAGTGGGACACCGTCGTGGGCGCGCTCAAGGAGATCTGGCACGACCGTACGCCGCTGACGGTGCGCCCGCTGGGGGGCCTCGCATGACGGCGCACGACGGGCCGGAGGAGCTGGAAGCGCAGTTCGCACAGTGGCGCCGATACGTGCTCCGGCGTCGGGAGCTGCAGTCGGTGGACGCCGACGAGTTGGAAGACCACCTCCGTGGCTCGGTCGACGAGCTCGTCGCGGCGGGCCTGAGCCCGGACGAGGCGTTCCTGGTCGCGGTCAAGCGGATGGGCAGTCTCGACGAGCTCTCCCGCGAGTTCGCCCGGGAGCATTCGGAACGGCTGTGGAAGCAACTGGTGCTGACCGGCGACTCCGGCAACCCGGCCGCCGGCTCGCGCTCCCGGCGGGACCTGTGGGTCATGCTGGCCTGTGCGGCCGGCGCGGTGGCGTCCGTCAAAGTGCCCGCGCTGTTCGGGTTGACCTTCGACGACGACGGGTCGTTCTACGCGCGCAACGCCACGCTGTTCGCGCTGCCCTGGCTGGCGGCGTTCCTGGCCTGGCGCCGGCGAGCCCGATCGGTGGTGATCGCGGTGCTGGTGGCGCTGTTCGCCCTCGGTGCCGTGGCGGCGAACGTCTACCCCCTGGCGGACGACTCGCAGTCCGTGGTCGTGACCGGCATCCACCTTCCGATCGCCCTGTGGCTCGTGGTCGGTCTGGCCTATGTCGCCGACGACTGGCGCTCGTCGCGTCGACGCATGGACTTCATCCGCTTCACCGGCGAGTGGTTCATCTACTTCGTGCTGATGGCCCTCGGCGGCGGCGTGCTCGCCGCGTTCCTGTTCAACACCTTCGCGGCCATCGGGATCGTCCCGGAGGCGTTCATCTCGCAGTGGCTCCTGCCCTGCGGCGCCGCGGCCGCGGTCGTCGTGGCCGGGTGGCTCGTCGAGGCCAAGCAGAGCGTCGTCGAGAACATCGCGCCGGTCCTCACGCGGCTGTTCACCCCGCTCTTCACCGCCGCCCTGCTCGCCTTCCTCGTCGCCGTCGTCTGGACCAGCCACGGCATCGACGTCGAGCGCGAGGCGTTGATCCTCTTCGACCTCCTGCTCGTCGTGGTGCTGGGGCTGCTGCTCTACTCGCTCTCGGCCCGCGATCCGCTGGCCCCGCCCGGCCCGTTCGACAAACTCCAGCTCGCGCTCGTGGTCAGCGCGTTGGCCATCGACGTGCTGGTGCTGGTGGAGATCACCGGGCGCATCACCGACAACTACGGCGGTACGCCCAACCGGGCGGCAGCGCTCGGCGAGAACGTGATCCTGCTGGTCAACCTCGCGTGGTCGGCGTGGCTCCTGCTGAGCTTCCTGCGTCGGCGTAGGCCCTTCGCGGCGCTCGAACGGTGGCAGACAGGCTACCTGCCGGTGTACGCCGCGTGGGCCTGGATCGTGGTCCTCGTCTTTCCCCCGTTGTTCAGCTACGCCTAGGGGATCACGTTCAGGTCGTCAACGGGATCTGGTGGAAGCCGTGGACGGGCGTGCCGTGGCGTGACCCGGCCGCCCGTCCCGGCGAACGGCCAGCCCGCTCCTCGTCGCCGCTGTCATCCGGCTCAGCTGAGCGGGACTGGCCTTCATCCGGCGTCGATGAGGGACCAGTCTTGAGGAAATACGACGTGCAGCAGGTCGGTGATACTGGCCGGTGGGAAGTCCGGCCAGGAGCGTTGCGGGTCGTGCCGTCGGTTGAGACGTCGATCAAGGAAACGCTGGGTACGGATGAGTCCCTCGGTCGCCTCACCCATGCTGAGCGCGCCGTCCTGCATGGCCGTGGCGTACTCGTCGAGATCCAGGACTCGGTAGGGATGGTCGCCAGGTCCGACGATCACGTCGATCCACAGGTCGTCGACCGTGACCACGCTCCCATGATCAATGACTCGGACCAGGTCGCAGTACCACCAGCCCTGCTGCTCGGCTGGGAATAGGACCGGCTGATTGATCTGGAACCCGTCATCGAGCAGCACGAAGCTGCGCTGCTCATACGGTCGATTGTCGAGGTGAAATCCCCAGTCGTAGACGATGGCGTCGCCAAGGCGCAGCCCCGCCGCGCGCAGCTTCCCGTCGCGCACCACGGTCACGGCGGTCGCCTCACGCTCGGAACCATCAGTCACATGCAGCAGCTTCGCAGGTCGACGACTCGACGATCAACCTTGTCGGCACGACCAGCCCCGATCGCTGCGGCTGGTCCGAACCGGACCGGGAGGTCTTCATCAACCAGGTGGTTGACAGCTCGACACACCGATGCTGAACTATCAACCAACCGCTTGGTTGGGGATGGTGGAGGATGACCGAACGGCTCGATCGCCGGCAGGCGCTGGTGCACGCAGCCTTCTCGGCGATCGCCGAGGGTGGCTTCGAGGGGTTCCGGCTGCGGCCGATCGCCGCGGCGGCCGGCATCGACCACTCCACCCTGCACCACTACTTCCGGACCAAGGCCGACCTGATCGCCGCAGTGCTCGAGCACGTGACCAGCCAATTCGAGGCCACGATGCACGCCGACCTGGAACCCGCCGCCCGATTGCGGCAACACCTCAGCGAGATCGCCACCGCGGTCGCGCAACGGCCCGAGTTGTTCATCGTGCTCGATGAGCTCGACCTTCGGGCTCGACGGGACGAGTCCACCGGGGCCGATATCGAGCGGGACGAACAGGGTTGGCGGGACGCGCTCGCGGCGATCTTCACCGAAGGCGTCACGCGACACGTCTGGTCGGTGGACCTCGACGTCGCTGCCAGCGTCGAGCTGGTGATCGCCACCGTCAAAGGCATTCGTCTGCGTCCCGACAAGGCCGAGTCGGTGGTCAACCAGCTGTGCGACCTCTTCGCACCAGAAGGCCTCACCCATGACTGAGGTGCTCGTCGTCGGCGGTGGCATCGGCGGCCTCGCTCTCGCCCAGGGTCTGCGTAAGCATGGCATCACCGTCGCCGTGTACGAGCGTGACCGACGCCGCGACGACCGGGTGGACCGCTACCGGCTCGCGATCAACCCGGCGGGCAGCCGGTCGCTGCGTGCCTGCCTGCCCGACCGACACTGGCAGGCGTTCATCGACACCGCGGGCCGGCCCGGCGGCGGCTTCGGCTTCCTGGGCACGGACCTGCGCACGCTGGTCCTCGTGGAGGACGCGGTCATGTATCCCGACGATCCCGACCCCGCCGAACGGGCCTACCCGGTCGACCGTCACACGCTGCGCGGCGTTCTCCTCGACGGACTCGACGACACCGTCCACTACGACAAGGCATTCGAGCGCTACGAGCTCGCCGCCGACGGTCGCCCCACCGCGCACTTCGCCGACGGGACGTCCGCCACCTGCGACGTCCTGGTCGGCGCGGACGGGATCAACTCCCGGGTACGGGCGCAGTACCTGCCGACCGCCACGCAGCGAGATGCCGGTGCGGTAGGCGTCGGGCTCAAGTTGCCGCTGAACGACGACACCCGAGCCTGGTTACCCGCCCGACTGGCTGAGGGCATGAACCTCATCGTGACCGGTGCGCCGCACTTCCTGTTCACCTCCGTGTTCGAACGCCGGCAGCCGGTGGGGGACGACTATCTGCTGTGCGCGTTCGTCGCCCGTAACGAGCTGTTCCCCTCGCGTCCGGAGCGCCTCGACGGCCCACAGTTGAAGGCCTACGTCGCCGGGCTGATCACCCACTGGCATCCGGCGCTCCGCCAGCTGATCGACCAGTGTCCACCGAACGACGTGAGTGCGTTTCCGTTCCAGGCGTCCGACCGTCCGGCGCCCTGGACGCCCTCGCGGGTCACCGTGCTCGGCGACGCCGTGCACGGCATGCCACCGGCCGGCGGTAACGGCGCCAACACCGCACTGCGCGACGCCGCCCTGCTCACCCGGCAGTTGTCGCTGGCCGACGGCGGCCACCTGCCGCTGCTGGATGCGATCGGCGGATACGAGGCCGAGATGCGCGAGTACGGATTCCACGCCGTCGACCTTGCCCTGCGGACGCTGCACCAGGGCATGATGAGCAACCGGGTGAGCGTGGGCCTGACCCGTGGCTGGTTCAGCCTCTGCGGCATCGCGTCACCGCTGCGCCGGATGACGTTCGGCGCGAGCTGGGCCAAGATCAGCGCCCCCCGCCAGTGGGAGCGGTCCGCCACCAACCGGACGAGCTGATCCGCTCGACCGGTCCGGGGCGAGGGCGCCCGCTGGGTGGTCACCCTGGACTGGCCATCCTGTCGGTGCGGGCCGGCAGGATGGCGTCATGGGTTCACGTCTGGGCACGGTCGTCGTCACGGGTGCCGCCGGTCGCATTGGTTCGGCGGTCTGCCGTCACCTACGCGACGACGTGCGCCGCCTCGTTCTGGTCGATCGGGTGCCCTCGCAGCCGCAGTCGCCGACAGACCGGGCGATTCAACTGGATCTGGCGGACGCCGACGCGGTGACCGCCGCGCTCAAGGGCGCGGACGCGGTGGTGCACCTGGCCGGGCTGCCGGACGAGGCACCCCTGGCCGACCTGCTGGAGAGCAACGTGCTGGGCACGTACCACGTGTTGGAGGCGGCCCGTCGGCAGCGGGTAGGGCGGGTCGTCCTCGCCAGCAGCAACCGTGTCACCGGCTTCTACCCCGTCGGCCAGGTGGTCGGGCCGGACGAGCCGGTCCGACCGGACGGTTTCTACGGGGTGAGCAAGGTCGCTGTCGAAGCGCTCGGGCGCCTGTACGCCGACAAGTTCGGCCTGTCGGTGGTGTGCCTGCGCATCGGCAGCTTCGAGGACGCGCCGGACGAGGCCCGCTACCTGGCGACCTGGTTGAGCCCGCGCGACGGCATCGGTTTCGTTCGCGCGGCTCTCACCGCTCCCGACGTGCGCTTCGCGACCGCCTACGCCGTGTCCGCCAACACTCGGGCGTTCTGGGACACCACGGCCGGGGCTCGGCTCGGCTATCTGCCGGTGGACAACGCGGAGGTTTTCGCCGACGGGGTGCCCGGTTCGCGCGACCCGGTCGACCCCGCCGCCCTGCAGGGCGGCGCCTTCACCGACGCCGCGTACTCGCTGCGGCACGTCAGGGCGGACGAGCCGTCCTGTTGAGTTGAGCATCGAGCGGCACGGCGCCGGCCCACCCGCCACGGGTGGGCCGGTTCCTTCTCACTTGCCGGTGACGATGCCCGGGTTGATGCACAGGCCCGGGTTGGCGCCGTTCTTCTCGGCGATCTCCAGGCAGCGGGTCACCTTGTCGACCTTCGCGTTGGTCTCGGTGATCTGCTTGGAGATCTCGGCGTTCTTACGGTCCTGCTCCAGGTTGCGGGTCTGGGCCAGCTTGTCCTGGAACGCCTTGATGTTGCCCTCGGTCTTGTCGTCGTGGTTCACCCGGGTGATGGTCACCGAGAGGATGTCCACGTCGCTGGCGAGGCGGGTGTCCGCGCTGGTCTTGATGTTCGCCGCGAACGGCTTGAGGTCGACGTTGAGGTCACCGGTCCGGGCGTCGATCTTCTCCAGGGGGTTGTACGCGGCGAAGGCGTCGTTGACCGCGCTGTCGAGCTGCACACCCACCCGCTGCCCCCGGAAGCTGTCGAAGTCTCCCTTGTAGTCCATGAACTGCTTCGGCGCGTTCTCCGGCCTGACCTGCCACTCGATGAGCACCTCGACGCAGGCGTCGGCGAGCGTGCCGGTGCGGACGCGCACGCAGTTGTTGCCGCCGATGTGGTCGTACTTCTGTCGGCCGGCGTCCCACTCGCCGACCTTCTGCCAGGGGGCGACCCACTTCAGGCCGGAGCCGGTCACCTTGCCGGTGGGCTTGCCGAAGCTCGTGACGATGCCGACCGAGCGGATGGGCACCGAGTGGGCGCTGGAGGTGACACCGACCAGCAGGGTGAGGGCGAGAAAGACGAGCGTCGCGAGGGCGGCCATCCGCTTCAGCGACCGCGCGGGGGCGACGAGAGCCAGGACGGCGCTGACCGCCAGGGCGACGGCGAAGACGATCGCCATGGTGAAGCCGACGGGCATGGGGTGGGGACCTTCCGCTGGGCTGTGTGGATCATCAACCTAGGAGGTCGGGTCAAGTCGGCTGGACGGGGGAGTGGAGGCCGGGCACGTCCTCTGCCCGTCGAATATGGATGCGATCGACATGGCTCGACTCGCGCGAGCGGCCGTAGGTTTCCTCCACGCGACGGGCCTGTGACCGCGGTCACCGAATCGACCGTCGCCGCGACCGTGCGGAGGATGAGGCGATGGCCGGGCAAGCGCTCCTGTCGGCCCGCGGGCTGACCCGGGACTTCCGGGGCTTCCGGGCGGTCGACGAGGTCGACCTGGACGTCGCGCCGGAGAGTGTGCACGCGCTCGTCGGCCCGAACGGCGCCGGCAAGACCACCCTGTTCAACCTGCTCACCGGGTTTCTCGCGCCCAGCGGCGGGCGGATCGAGCTGGCCGGGCGGGACGTCACGGGGCTGCCGCCGGAGCGGGTCGCCCGGCTCGGCGTGGCCCGCTCGTTCCAGATCACCAGCCTCTTCCCGCAGCTGTCGGCCCGCGAGCACGTCGCGCTGGCGTTGCAGTCCTCCAGTGGGCTGGGCTGGCGGTTCTGGCGTTCGGCGAAGCTGCTGGACCGCTACACCGAACGGGCCGACGAGCTGCTGGCCATGGTGGGGTTGGCCGACCTGGCGCAGGCCCCGTCGGCGGCGCTGGCGTACGGCCGCAAGCGGGCCCTGGAGCTGGCCATCGCCCTCGCGCTGGACCCGAAGGTGCTGCTGCTCGACGAGCCGACCGCGGGGATGGGCCTGGAGGACGTCGACCGCACCGTCGAGCTGATCAGCCGGGTCCGGGCGGGCCGCACCGTGGTCATGGTCGAGCACAACATGAGCGTGGTCGGCCGGCTCGCCGACACCGTCACCGTCCTGCAGGCCGGCAGGGTCCTCGTCGAGGGCCCGTACGAGCAGGTCCGCGCCGACGAGCGCGTGATCACCGCCTACCTGGGAGCCGCTGATGCTGCGCATTGAGAACCTCGCCGCGTTCTACGGCGAGGCGCAGGTGCTGCGGGAGGTCGGCCTGGAGGTCGCCGCCGGCGAGGTGGTCACCCTCGTGGGCCGCAACGGCGCCGGCAAATCCACTCTGCTGCGCTGCGTGATGGGGCTGCACTCCGGCCAGCGCGGCACGGTGGAGCTGGACGGGCGGGACATCACCAGGCTGCCCGCGCACCGCCGGGCCCGCCTCGGGCTGGGCTGGGTGCCCGACGACCGGGGCAGCTACGCCACCCTGACCGTCACCGAGAACCTCACCCTGCCGCCCACGGTCGGCCCCGACCCGTGGCCGCTGGAGCGGGTGTACGAGGCGTTCCCCGCTCTCCACACCCGGCGGGACTCGGCGGCCACCATGCTCTCCGGCGGCGAGCAGCAGATGCTGGCCCTGGCCCGGGTGCTGCGCATGGGTGCGCGGCTGCTGCTCTGCGACGAGCCCACCGAGGGGCTGTCACCGCTGCTCGTGCAGCAGGTCGGCGACCTGCTGCGGGAGGCCAAGCAGCACGGGGTGACCGTGCTGCTGGTCGAGCAGAACCTGCACTTCGCCACCGGCGTCGCCGACCGGCACTACCTGCTGGCCGAGGGACGTGTCGCCGAGGCGATGGACAACTCCGAGGTGCGCTCGCGCGAACGCGAGCTGCTCGCGTACCTCGGGATCTGATTCTTCTCAACGACGAGCCGCGCGACGGCGCGCGGAATGGATGGAGTGGGCATGCGCAGGACGGTGGGTGTGGCCGCGGCGTCGGCCGCGGTGGTGCTGGTCGCGGGTTGCGGCGGCGGTGGACCCCAGTCGGGCGGCGATCAGAAGCTGACCGGCGACAAGATCGTGTTGGGCGTGCTCAACGACCAGTCCGGGGCGTACTCGGAGTTGTCCGGCAAGAACTCGGTGACGGCGGTGGAGATGGCCATCGCCGACTTCACCGCGAAGTACGGCGACAAGGCGGTGACCAAGGACATCACCGTGGAGACCGCCGACCACCAGAACAAGCCGGACGTGGCCAACTCCAAGGCCCAGGAGATGTACGACCGCAAGGGCGTCGACCTCATCCTGGACGTGCCCACCTCGTCGGCGGCGCTGAAGGTGGCCGACGTGGCGAAGGAGAAGAAGAAGCTCTACTTCAACATCGGCGCGGCGACGACCGACCTGACCGGCAAGAGCTGCAACAAATACACGTTCCACTACGCCTACGACACGTACATGCTGGCCAACGGCACCGGGAAGACCACCACCGAGCAGATCGGCAAGAACTGGTACATCCTCTACCCGAACTACGCGTTCGGGCAGGACATGGAGAAGAGCTTCTCCACCGCGATCACGGCGGCCGGCGGGACTGTCGTCGGGAAGGACGGGGCGCCGTTCCCGAACACCAGCGGCGACTTCTCGACGTTCCTGCTCAAGGCGCCGACGCTGAACCCGAAGCCGGACGTGCTGGGCACCATGCAGGCGGGCGCGGAGCTGGTCAACGTGGTGAAGCAGTACAACGAGTTCAAGCTGCGCGAGAAGGGCGTCGGCCTGGCGGTGGGGCTCATGTTCCTCACCGACATCCACTCGCTCACCCCGGCGGCGCTGGCCGGCACCACGTACACCGACGCCTGGTACTGGAACTTCGACGCGAAGAACCGGGAGTTCGCCGACCGGTTCCAGCAGAAGACCGGCACCCGGCCGACGTTCGCGCACGCCGCCAACTACTCGGCGGCCCTGCAGTACCTGGAGGCGGTGCAGGCCGCCGGCACCGACGACGCGGACACCGTGGTCAAGGGGCTGGAGGGCAAGACGGTCGAGGACGTCTTCCTGCGCAACGGCAAGATCCGCGCCGAGGACCACCGGGTGGTGCACGACGCGTACCTGGCCCAGGTGAAGCCGCAGGCCGAGGTCACCGAGCCGTGGGACTACGTGAAGGTGCTCAAGACGATCCCCGCCGCGGAGGCGTTCCGCGCGCCGTCGGCGGACTGCAAGCTATGAGTGGTTTCGCGCAGAACACCTTCAACGGGCTGGTGAGCGGGGCGTTCTACGCCCTGCTCGCCCTCGGGCTCGCCGTCATCTTCGGCATGCTGCGGGTGGTCAACTTCGCGCACGGCGCGTTCTACATGCTCGGCGCGTTCGGCGCGTACGTGCTGCTCACCGAGGCGGGCGTGCCGTTCTGGGCGGCCCTGGTGATCATGCCGGTGGGGCTCGGGCTGTTCGGCATGGCCCTGGAGCGCGCGGTGATCCACCGGCTGACGAAGCTCGACCCGCTCTACAACTTCCTGCTCACCTTCGGCCTGACGCTGATCCTGCAGGACCTGGTGAAGCTGCGCTACGGCGTGCAGTCCAGCCCGTACGCGACCCCGGCGCTGTTGGACGGGACCGTGAACTTCGGCCTGTTCGACTTCCCGACGTACCGCGTGTTCATCCTCGGCTTCGCGGTGCTGCTCTGTGTGGCGGTGTGGTGGGTGCTCACCCGGACCCGGATCGGCATGGTCGTCCGCGCGGCCACCGAGCGGCCCGACCTGACCCGGGCGTTCGGGATCGACGTCGGGCGCTGGGTGACGCCGGTCTTCGGCTTCGGCATCGGCCTGGCCGGGCTCGCCGGTGTGCTGGCCGCGCCGATGCGCGCGGTCAACCCGCTGATGGGCGCCGACCTGATCATCGTGGTCTTCGCGGTGGTCGTGATCGGCGGTCTGGGTTCCATCTTCGGCTCGGTCGCCGCCGGCTTCGGCATCGGCCTGGTGCAGGCGTGGGGCGAGGCGTACCTGTCGAACTTCCCGATCGTGTCGCAGACGATCGTCTTCGTCGTGATGGCCGGCGTCCTGCTCTGGCGTCCGGCCGGCCTGTTCGGTCGTGAGGAGGCCCCGGCATGACGAGCACCGTGGACACTCCCGCCGACGCGTCCCGCTCGACGCCGCCGTCCGGGCTGGTCGCCGTGGCCCACGCCCCCGGCTGGGTGCGGTACGCGCTGCTCGCCGTCGGGCTGGCCGTCGCGGCCTGGCTGCCCAACGGCCTCTACCCGGCCGTCGCGGTGGACATCCTCTGCTGGGCGCTGTTCGCCGTGGCGGTGGACCTGCTGCTCGGCTTCACCGGGCTGATGTCCTTCGGGCACGCCGCGTTCTGGGGCACCTCCGCGTACGTCACCGGGTTGGTGGCCATCCACGCCGGCCTGCCGTTCCCCCTGGCGGTGCTGGCCGGGGCGCTCGCCGCGGCCGTCCTCGCCGTGCCGATCGGCTATCTCGCGGTCAAGCGGACCGGCATCTACTTCGCCATGGTGACCCTCGCGTTCGCGCAGATGGTCTACTACGTGGCCAACGAGTGGCGCTCCGTGACGCAGGGGGAGAACGGCCTGCAGGGGGTGCCCCGTTCGTTCTTCGGCCTGGATCTGACCGACGACTACTACTTCTACTATGCGATCCTGCCGATCGTGCTGCTCGGGCTGGCCGCCGCCTGGCGGATCGTGCACTCGCCGTTCGGCCGGGTGCTCGTCGGCATCCGCGACAATCCGGCCCGCGCCCGTGCCCTGGGTTACCCGGTGCACCGCTACAAGCTCACCGCGTTCGTCCTGTCCGGGTTCATCGCCGGCCTCGGCGGCGGCCTGTTCGCGGTGGGGCACCGGTTCGTCTCGCTCGACGTGCTGCACTGGACCACCTCCGGCAAGGCGGTCATCGTGGTGGTGCTCGGCGGGATCGGGACGCTGTGGGGCGGGGTGCTCGGCGCCGCGGTCGTCGTACGCCTGGAGGACTGGTTGTCGTTCTCCGGATTCGAGGCGATCGGCCTGGTCACGGGCGGCATCTTCGTCCTCGTGGTGGTGCTCTTCCGGCGCGGCATCTGGGGCAGCGCCGCCGCGCTGGCCCGCCGGCTGGCGCTCCGGCGCCGGTAAATTCCCGCCGGGCGCATCCGCCGCGCGCGCTCGCGGCGAACCCCCGGGTAGAGAACGTCTACCCGGGGGTACGTCTGTGCTGACCGAGCCGATGCTGACCGAGCCGATGCCGGCCGACGCCGTGCAGACCGCGCTCAAGCGGGTCTCGCTGGCGGCCGAGGACCTGGACGGTAACCGTGTCGCCGCGCTGACGCGGGAGCTGGCCGCCGAGTGGGGCGTGCCGGCGCTCTGGGAGCAGGTCTGTCGGCCGTTGCTGGGGCGGTTGTCGGGGCGCGGCGCCGCCGAGATCGCCGTCGAGCACGCCCTGGCCGAGGGTGTCCGGGTCGGACTGGACGTGTACCGCCGCGAGCCCGGCCGCTCCCTGCCCGTCGGCGGGGTGCTGCTGGCCGGGGCCGAGCAGGAGACGCACTCCCTCGGCCTGCACGCGCTCGCCGCCGCCCTGCGGGAGCAGGGCCGCGGCTGCCTGCACCTGGGGCCCGCGCTGCCCTGGGCCGCCCTGACCAGCGCGGTGTACCGGGCTCGCCCGCACACCGTCGTGCTCTGGTCGCAGACGCCGGTCACCGGCCGCGCGTACCGCCTCGTGCGCTTCGCCCGGGACTTTCCGCGCCTGCGGGTGTACGGCGCCGGGCCGGGCTGGATCGAGCCGCTGGCCGCGCCGGTGGGCCATCTGGGCGGGCTGCCGGCCGCCGTCGCCGCCTGTCTCGCGGCACAGCGGAGGTGATGCCCGCCACATACGATACGGATCGGTTCCGTATCGTTAATGCCCGCCCTTAGGCTGTCCCGCGATACGAGTCTGGCTCGTATCGTATTGCGTCGGGTGCAACCGGGGGGAGAACCGGGCATGGAACTGCACGAGAACACGGGACACCCGAGGAGGTGGGCGATCCTGGGGGTGCTGGTGATCAGCCTCCTCGTCGTCGTCCTCGACAACACGATCCTCAACGTCGCGCTACGCACCCTGGCCGACCCGGTGCACGGCCTCGGGGCCAGCCAGGGCGAGCTGGAGTGGTCCATCAACTCCTACACGCTGGTCTTCGCCGGACTGCTGTTCACCTTCGGGGTGCTCGGCGACCGCGCCGGCCGCAAGCGCTTCCTGATGATCGGGCTGGCGCTGTTCGGCCTGGCGTCGCTGCTCTCCGCGTACGCACACAGCCCCGCGCAGCTCATCGCGGCCCGCGCCCTGATGGGGGTCGGCGGCGCGGCCATCATGCCGGTGACGCTCTCGATCATCTCCAACGTGTTCGACCCGCGTGAGCGCGGCCGGGCCATCGGCATCTGGGCCGGCGCGGTCGGCCTGGCCGTGGCGATCGGCCCGATCCTCGGCGGCACGCTGCTGGAGCACTTCTGGTGGGGCTCGGTCTTCCTGATCAACGTCCCGGTGGTCGTCGCCGGCGTTCTCCTGGTGGCGCTGCTCGTCCCCGAATCGCGTGACCCGCGCCCCGGCCGCGTCGACCTGCTCGGCGTCCTGCTCTCCGTGGTCGGCCTGGTGGCCCTCTCCTACGGCATCATCGACGGTGGCGAGCATGGCTTCGACCGTCCGGTGGCCTGGGGCTCGATCCTGGTGGGCCTCGCCGTGCTGGCCTGGTTCGTGCGGCACGAGCTGCGCTCCGACCACCCGTCGCTGGACGTCCGGCTGTTCAAGGTGCCGCGCTTCGCCGCGCCGGTGGCGATCGTCGGCCTGGTGTTCTTCGCCGCGATGGGCGTGATGTTCTTCAGCTCGTTCTACCTGCAGTTGGTCCGCGACTACAGCCCGCTGCAGACCGGCCTGCTCTTCCTGCCCTTCGCCGGCGCCCAGCTGATCTTCGCGCCGCGCAGCGCCGCGATGGTCCGCCGCTACGGCGGCCGGGCGGTCGCCGCCGTGGGGCTGGGGCTGACAGTGGTGGCGCTGGCCGCGTTCGCCTTCATCGGCGCGTCCACCCCGATCTGGATCGTGCTTGTCGTCTTCTTCATTCAGGGCGTCGGGATGGCCAACATCATGCCGCCGGCCACCGAGTCCATCATGTCGGCGCTGCCCCGCGAGAAGGCCGGCGTGGGCTCCGCGGTGAGCAACACCGTCCGCCAGGTGGCCGGCGCGCTCGGCGTGGCGGTCCTCGGCTCGGTGCTCTCCGCGGTCTACCGCAGTGACGTGGGCGACGCGTTGACCGGCCTGCCCGCACAGGCCCAGGACGCGGCCAACGAGTCGATCTCCGGGGCGTACGCTGCGGCCGCGAAGCTCGGCCCGGCGGCGCCGACGCTGATCTCGGCGGCCAACGACGCCTTCGTCACCGCCATGCACTGGGCGGCGGCGCTGTCCGCGGTCGTCGCGGCCCTCGGCGTGCTGGTGGTGCTGCGATGGATGCCGGGTCGCGATGCGCTGGCTCCGGCCTCGGCGGCCCCCGCCGCCGAGCCCGAGTTGGCCGGGACGGCCTAGGTTAGGGGACAATGTCCGACATGACGTCCACCGCCGATGCTCCGCGGTCGCCCGGGCGACCGCGGAGCATCCGCGCCGACGAGGCGATCATCGAGGCGACCCTCGACCTGCTCGCCGAGGGAAGCACCGTCGAGGCGCTCTCGATCGAGGCGATCGCCACCCGCGCCGGCGTCGGCAAGGCCACCATCTACCGCCGCTGGGCCGGCAAGGACGCGTTGCTGCTGGACGCGCTGCGCCGGCTCAAGGGCATCATGCCGCAGCCAGCCGGCCACTCCGTCCGCGACGACCTGCTCCTGCTGGTCGGCGCGGTAGGGCAGAACGTCGACCCCCGCGCCGCGAAGATCATGCCGTGCCTGGTGCCGGCGGTGAACCGCAGCCCGGACCAATACCAGCTCTACCAGACCATCATCGAGCCCCGGCGTCAGCTGATGCGCGAGGTGCTGCGGCGCGGCATCGACGAGGGGCTGCTGCGCCCCGACATCGACGTCGAGGTGACCATGGCGCTGCTCACCGGGCCGATGCTGATCCAACGGGTCCTGCAGTGGAACCCGGAGCTGGACGAGCGGAACCTGCCCACGCAGGTCGTCGACGGCGTCCTCGACGGCATCCGCGCCCGCTGACCCGACCGCGCGCCCCCGGCGGGGTCAACCCGCAGGGGCGCGCAGGCGGTGCAGGCGCAGCGCCAACTGCACCTCCAACGCCCGCTCGGGCCGCTGCCAGTCCGCGCCGAGCAGTTGCCCGACCCGCTCCAGCCGCTGGGTCACCGTGTTGACGTGCACGTGCAACTGCTCGGCGGCCCGGGCCAGGCTGCCGCCCACCCCGAAGTACGCCTCCAGCGTCTTCACCAGCGCCGTCCCGCGCCGGGCGTCGTAGTCGACCACCGGCCCGACCGTGGCGGTCAGGAACTGGGCCACGTCCCGCTCACCCCGGTCACCGACCGTGCCCAGCAGCAGACCGACGAAGCCGAGCTCCGCGGTGCTGGCGCCCTGACCGGCGCGGCCCAGCGCGCCCAGCGCCGTCAGACAGCGGTCCGCCTCGTGGAACGTCCCGGCCAGCGTCCCCGGCCCGGTCGACGGGCCGCTCGCCCCGGCCGTCACCGGCCGGCCGGTCACCCGCGACAGGTCCCGCGCGACCGCGCGGGCGCTGCCACCGGCATCCTGGCCGGGCAGCATCAGGACCACCCGACCGTCGCGCGCCGCGGCCAGGCCACCGCGCGCTGAAGCGTACGTGGTGGCCCAGGAGAGCACCCGCTGCCGGGCCGAGCCGGTCGCCGCGATCGCGTCGTCGCCCACCGCCACCAGCACGTGCGGCGCGTCCAGGTCCACGCCGAGCCGCCGGGCCCGGCTGCGCAGCGCGTCGGTGTCGCGCAGCGGCCGGGCGATCAGGTCGTCCAGCAACTCGCCACGGACCCGCCCCTCCGCCTCGGCCACGGTCCGGCGGAACAGCAGCAGCAGCGCCGTCACCAGCGCGGCCCGCTCCAGGATCCGCTGGTCGGCGTCGACCAACTCGTCGTCGGGACGCAGCACCAACGCGCCCAGGTTCTCCGCGCCGGCCACCACCGCCGCGTACCAGAGCGGGCCGCGGCGCACGCTGCGTCCCTCCGTACGCGAGGCGGCCACCGCCTCGACGATGTCCGCCCGGTCCGGCTCGTCGATCTCGCCCACCCGGGCCAGCAACCGGCCCTGGGCGTCCAACGCCAACAGCGCCCCGCCCAGCACCTCGGTCACCGCGGCGGCCACGTCCTCCACCCCGCCGCCGCGCAGCACCAGCGCCGTCATCCGGTCGTGCGCCGCCGCGGCCCGCTCCACCGAGCTGCTGTGCGCCCGGATGGTGGTGTTCGCCGCCGACAACTCGGCCAACGCCGAGCGGGTCTCGGCCAGCAGCCGGGCCGTGTCGATCGCCACCGCGGCGTGCGCGGCGAGGGAGACCAGCAGCGCCACCTCCTCGCGGGCGAACGGCCGGGCCGAGCGGTTGGCCGAGTAGAGCACCCCGATCGAGGTGGAACCGAGTCGCAGCGGCACCCCGAGGATCGCCACCAGGCCCTCCTCGCCCACACCGGCGTCGATCTCCCCGGTGTGGTGAAAGCGCGCGTCCTCGCCGTAGTTGGCGGTCACGTACGGGGCGCCGGACTGGGCCACCAGGCCACCGAGGCCGGCGCCCATCGGCAGCCGCAGCCGCTGGAAGCGGGCCGAGACCGACCCGTCGGTCACCCGCATGTAGGTGTCGCCGCGCTCGTCGTCGTTGAGCGTCATGTACGCCACGTCGGCGCCGAGCAGGTGACGGGCCCGGTGCACGATCGCCCGCAGCACGTCGTCCAGGTCGCGCAGCCCGGCCAGGTCGCTGACCGTGTCGTACAGGCCGGACAGCTCGGTCTCCCGACGGCGGCGGCGCTCCAGCAGCGCGCGAACCCGCAACGCCACAGTCTTGGCCTGCTCCAGCTCGGCCAGCCGGTCGGCGGGCATCCCGGCGGCGCGCGCGGCCACCAACGGGCCCTCGAACTCCACCGCGGCGGCCTCGCGAGCGAGCAGTTCGAGGAACTCCACCGGCGACGACATGGTCGACATTGTGCTCAGGCCCACTAGTTGGCCGTCCAGCCCCCGTCGAGCGCGATCGACGCGCCCGTGATGAAGGCCGCCGGCGGCGAACAGAGGTACGCCAACAGCTCGGCCACCTCCTCCGGCTCGATCAGCCGCTTGATGGCGGCCCGCGCCAGCATGACCTTCTCGATCACCTCGGCCTCGCCGATGCCGTGGCTGGCCGCCTGATCGGCGATCTGGCTCTCCACCAGGGCGGTCCGCACGTACGCCGGGTTGATGCAGTTGGCGGTCACCCCGTGCGCGGCCCCCTCCAGCGCCACCACCTTCGACAGCCCTTCGAGGGCGTGCTTCGCCGAGACGTAGGCCGCCTTGTAGGGCGAGGCGCGCAGGCCGTGCACCGACGAGATGTTGACGATCCGGCCCCAGCCCCGGGCGTACATGTGCGGCAACGCGCGGCGGATCAGCAGAAACGGCGCCTCCACCATCACCCGCTGGATGTACTCGAAGCGCTCGACGGGGAAGTCCTGCAGCGGCGCCACGTGCTGGAGCCCGGCGTTGTTCACCACGATGTCCACGTCCACGTCGAGCGCGTCCACGGCCGCCGCGTCGGCCAGGTCCACGCCCTCGGCGCGTCCGCCGGCCTCGGCGGCCACCGCCTTGGCCGCCTCCAGGTTGCGATCCACCACGAGCACCTTGGCGCCGGCCGCGCCCAACCGCAGGGCGCAGGCCCGCCCGATGCCGCTGCCGCCCCCGGTGACCAGGGCGGTCCGACCAGCGAGGTCGACCTGTACGACGTGGGGGACCGCCACGGGTTCTGCCGTCATGGCGCAAGAAGTTACGAGCTGTGTGCCCTGCGGCACATGGGGCAGCGACACATACTCCGTACCCCTGCTGTGTGGCCCCCTGCCCCCCATGGCCCGCGCCCGCCCCGCCGAGCCGCGCGCCGGAAGGCTGTCTCTCGGGCGTCGGAGGCAGCAACCTCCGGGACGTTGCCCAGATCGTGGCGCGGGGTGTGGGTGAGGGAGGGCGTGTCCCGTGGGGCCGGTGGGAAGGCCGGCAGTTAGGGTGTCGAACACACGTACTGCTGACGGCTGGGGGAGGGGGCGGCGTGCGGGTGCTGGGGGTCGACCCGGGGTTGACGCGGTGTGGGGTGGGCGTCGTCGAGGGGGTGCCCGGTCGGCCCTGCACGCTCATCGCCTACTACGTGGTCTACACCGACCCGGCCGACGACCTGCCGCTGCGCCTGCTGCACCTGGACCGGTCGCTGACCAAGCTGGTCGCCGAGCACCAGCCGGAGAGCGTCGCCGTCGAGCGGGTGTTCAGCCAGCACAACGTCCGGACGGTGATGGGCACCGCGCAGGCCAGCGGCATCGCCGTGCTGGCCGGGGCGCGGGCGGGGCTGCCGGTGCAGACGTACACCCCGAGCGAGGTGAAGGCGGCGGTGACCGGTGCCGGTCAGGCCGACAAGGCGCAGGTGACCGCCATGGTGACCCGGCTGCTGCGGCTGGACGAGCCACCGAAGCCGGCCGACGCCGCCGACGCTCTCGCCCTGGCCATCTGCCACGTGTGGCGCGGTGGCACCCGTTCCAAGCTGGCCGCCGCGGCCGATCGGGCACGACGAGGAGGAGCACGATGATCGCCAGCGTGCGCGGCACGGTGACCGCGACAGGTCCGGATCTGGCCGTGATCGAGGTCGGCGGGGTCGGCCTGGCCGTGCACTGCGCCCCCGGGACCCTCGCCGAGCTGCGGGTGGGGCAGCCGGCGCGGCTGGCCACCAGCCTGGTGGTCCGGGAGGATTCCCTGACCCTCTACGGTTTCGCCGACGACGACGCCAAGGCGCTGTTCGAGCTGTTGCAGACCGCCAGCGGGGTCGGCCCACGGCTGGCCCAGGCCGTGCTGGCCGTGCACACGCCGGACGCGGTGCGAAAGGCCATCGCCAACGCCGACACCGCCGCGTTGACCCGGGTGCCCGGGATCGGCAAGAAGGGCGCCGAGCGCCTGGTGCTGGAATTGCGGGACCGGATCGGTCCGGTGTCGATCGGCGCCGACGGGGTGGGCGGCGTGACCGGCGGCGCCTGGCCCGATCAGGTACGGCAGGCGCTGGTCGGTCTGGGCTGGACGGCCGGGCAGGCCGACCAGGCGGTGGCCGCGGTGGCGGAGACCATCGACGGCGCCACCCCGCCCGTGCCGGTCCTGCTCAAGCAGGCCATCCGCCTGCTGGGTCGTACCCGATGACCGCCCAGGGGCGACGGGAGGCGGCACGGTGAGCGAGACCGACGGGCTCGTCTCGGCGTACGTCAGTGATGCCGACCGGGACGCGGAGGCCACCGTGCGGCCCCGGCGGCTGGCCGAGTTCATCGCTCAGGACCGGGTGCGCGATCAGCTCGACCTGCTGTTGCAGGGCGCCATGCGGCGGGGGTCCCCGCCGGATCACATCCTGCTCTCCGGCCCACCCGGGCTTGGCAAGACGAGCCTGGCCAACATCGTCGCCGCGGAGCTGGGCGCCGGCATCCGCGTGACCAGCGGCCCGGCGATCGAGCGTTCCGGTGACCTGGCGGCGATCCTGACCAGCCTCGCCGAGGGCGACGTGCTCTTCATCGACGAGATCCACCGGATCGCCCGGCCGGCGGAGGAGCTGCTCTACAGCGCGATGGAGGACTTCCGGGTCGACGTGGTGGTCGGCAAGGGGCCGGGCGCCACCGCGATCCCGCTGGACGTCGAGCCGTTCACCCTGGTCGGCGCGACCACCCGCTCGGGTCTGTTGACCGGGCCCATGCGGGACCGGTTCGGCTTCGTCGCGCACCTCGACTTCTACGCCCCGGCGGACCTGGAGACGCTGCTGCACCGTTCGGCGCGCATCCTCGGGGTGCCGATCACCGCCGACGGCGCGGCGGAGATCGCCGGCCGGTCCCGGGGCACCCCCCGGATCGCCAACCGGCTGCTGCGCCGGGTCCGCGACTACGCCGAGGTCCGGGCCGACGGCGTGGTCACCCTGGGCACCGCCCGCAAGGCACTGACGGTGTACGACGTCGACGCGCTGGGCCTGGACCGGCTGGACCGGGCGGTGCTGACCGCGCTGGTGGACTCGTTCCGGGGCGGCCCGGTCGGGTTGTCCACCCTCGCCGTGGCGGTGGGGGAGCAGCCGGACACGGTCGAGGAGGTCTGCGAGCCGTTCCTGGTGCGTGCCGGCCTGCTGGCGCGTACCCCGCGGGGGCGGGTGGCCACGGAAGCCGCCTGGCGGCACCTGGGGCGTACTCCACCGAATGGTACATTTGGGATGGATATCCCGTCTCCGCCCGGTCTGTTGTCCCTGGACACCGATCAGCCGTGATGTGAACGTGATCTGTGCCGCATTCGGTGTTCTCAGGTGCAGGGATTAGACTTCGCCGCGGTCTGTACAGGATGTGAGAATCCGCCTCCGCTCCGGCACTCCCGTGCCGGACAGGTGGCCAATGGGAAGGCAGTAACCGTGCAATACCTTGCAGCGGGTGGTGGGGCCGGCGGCTTCACGCCGATCCTGATGATCGTCCTGCTCTTCGGCGTCATGTACTTCATGATGATCCGTCCGCAGCAGAAGCGTCGCCGCGATGCGGAGGCCATGCAGTCCGCGTTGGGCCCGGGCGACGAGGTTGTCACCATCGGCGGGCTCTACGGCACGGTCACCGGCGTCGAGGACGACGCCGTGCTGCTCGAGATCGCTCCGGGCGTGCAGACCCGCTACGCCCGACCGGCCATCGCCCGGGTGGTCACCCGCGCGGAGCTGCCGAGCGAGCCGGTCACCGAGGACGCGGACACCGTCAAGGAGTGACCCTCCCGCGGGGGTGACGGTTCCGGCGTACGGCCGGGTGACCGGCTCCCCGGCCACCGCGCCCAACGGGGCAGCGGACGTGACGTGAAAACTGGATAGTTGGGTCGACGCCGGGCGTCGGCACGTTCCCGTGGCCGTCGGCGTCCCCATGCCGGCGTGTCCGGCCACTGTGTCGGCACCCCGTCGGCCCAGGTCAGACCCGTTGGCCGGGACCCCCGGCCCGACACTCGCCGCCGCCGCGCGCAGCGGCGCGACCGTACAGGGAGACAGGACAACCGTGGCACCACCTCAGGGACAGATGCGACCCGGCCGGCAGCTCGCCGTGCTCGGGTTCATCTTCGTGGTCCTCTACCTTCTGGTGTTCTTCGCGGGCGGTGCCAGCGGCAGCTTCAAGGACCGGCTGGAGCCCAAGCTCGGCCTGGACCTGATCGGCGGCACCCGGATGACGCTGCAGGCGACCAACAGCGTCGATGGCAAGCCCCCGACGGCCCAAAACCTTGAGGAGGCCCGGCAGATCATCGAGAACCGGGTCAACGGGCTCGGCGTGGCCGAGGCCGAGGTGGTCACCGAGGGCAACCGGAACATCGTCATCTCCCTGCCCGGTGAGAACCGGAACCTCGACGAGGTGGGCAGCGCCGCCGAGCTGCGTTTCCGCAAGGTGCTCAAGGCCGCCGACGGCAGCGGGACGGCCGCCGCCCCGCCGGCCGCCACGGCAGCCCCGGGCAGCGTCACCCCGTCCGGCGCCCCCTCGGCGACCCCGTCGGGCAGTGGCGCGCCGAAGGTGAGCCCGTCGGGCAGCGGTGGACAGGGCGGGATGGCGCCCGCGCCGTCCGCCACCCCGACACCGACCCCCTCGGCTTCGCCGAGCGCCGCCGCGCCGTCGGCGAGCGCCAGCGCCGAGCCGGTGCCGGCGAGCATCGAGGAGCAGCGCAAGGCCGTCGAGCAGAAGGTCGGCGCCGCCGCCTGGCAGGCCGCCAGCGGTCTGCAGGCCCCCGCCGACCTGAGCGCCGACCCGTCGCTGGGCGACAAGCTCAAGCCGTTCAGCACGCTGAGCCCGCAAGAGGTTGCCGTGCTGCCGGCGCAGATGCAGTTCAACGTGCCGACGATCGGCTGCGCCCAGCTCGACAAGCGCCCCCCGGCCTCGATCTCCGACCCGAAGCAGCAGGTCGTGTCCTGCGAGGACGGCGCCTCGAAGTACCTGCTCGACCAGGCCAAGGTGCTGGGCACCGACGTGGACGACGCCAACGCGGTGCTCGATCAGACCAACGCCTGGGTGGTCAGCCTCGACTTCACCGGCGACGGCCAGGGCAAGTGGACCGCGTTGACCCGTGAGGCGTTCACCAACGAGGGCCAGGCCTGCGACGCGACCGCTCTCGGGCAGGACGGCAAGTGCCGGGTCGCCGTCGTGCTGGACAACGAGATCGTCTCCTCCCCCGAGATCCAGGCCGTGCTGACCGGCAACTCCCAGATCACCGGCAACTTCACCCAGAAGGACGCCAGCGCGCTCGCCAGTCAGCTCCGCTACGGCGCGTTGCCGGTGACCTTCGAGCCGCAGGAGTCGCAGAACGTCACCGCGACCCTGGGTGCCAGCCACCTCCGCGCGGGTCTGCTCGCGGCCGGCATCGGCATGCTGCTGGTCATCATCTACGCGTTCTTCTACTACCGGCTGCTCGGCTCGGTGATCTTCCTGAGCCTGATCCTGTCCGCGCTGCTCGTCTTCGGCGCGCTGGTGGTGCTCGGTCGGCAGATCGGCTTCACGCTCACCCTCGCCGGCATCGCCGGCATGATCGTCTCGCTCGGTGTGGCGGCGGACTCGTTCGTCATCTACTTCGAACGACTGAAAGACGAGATCCGGGAGGGACGCAGCCCGCGTAGCGCGGTGCCCCGCGCCTGGGTCCGCGCCCGCCGGACGATCATCTCGGCAAACGCGATCACGCTGCTCTCCGCAGTGGTGCTCTACGTGGTCTCGGTCGGCACGGTCAAGGGCTTCGCGTTCGCCCTCGGCCTGGCCACGGTGCTGGACCTGGTCGTGGTCTTCCTCTTCCGGCACCCGATCATGACGATGTTCGCCCGGACCCGGGCGTTCCTGTCCCCGCGGGTCAGCGGCCTGGGTCGGGCACTCCCGGCCCGCAGCCAGCAGACTCAGCCCCGCAACCCGCGCGCCAAGGAGGCCTGAGATGGCTCAGAACGGTCTGGCGAGCCGCCTCTACAACGGCGAGGCCGGTCTCAACGTCGTCGGCCGGCGCAAGCTCTGGTTCGGCGTCGCCGGGATCCTGATCCTGATCGCGATTCTGAGCTTCTCGATCCGCGGGTTCAGCCTCGGCATCGAGTTCGCCGGCGGCAACTCGTTCCAGGTGCCGGCCAGCGTCGGCACCCTGAACCAGGCTGAGGAGCAGGTCGACGCCGCGCTCGCGGCCAAGGGCGGCGGCGCCGAGGTGGTGACCGCGCAGAAGGTCGGCGGCACGGGCGGCGACTCGTACGAGCTGCGTACCGGTCAGCTCAGCGCGGAGCAGGCCACCGCGGTCAAGGCCGACATCGCCCAGCGGTTCGGCATCAACGCGGACCAGATCAGCGACAACCAGGTCAGCGAGGCGTGGGGCAGCCAGGTCACCTCGCGGGCCCTGCTCGGTCTGGTCATCTTCATCGCGCTGGTGATGGTCTACCTGATCCTGCGCTTCGAGTGGCGGATGGCCGTCGCCGCCGTCGCCTCACTGTTCACGAACCTGATCCTCACCGCCGGCATCTACTCGCTCGTCGGCTTCGAGGTCACCCCGTCGACGATCATCGGCTTCCTCACGATCCTGGGCTTCGCGCTCTACGACGTGGTGGTGGTCTTCGACAAGGTGCAGGAGAACACCCGGGGCATCACCGCCAACAACAACATGACGTACGGCGAGGCGGCCAACCTGGCCGTCAACCAGAGCCTCATGCGGTCGCTGAACACCTCGGTGGTGGCGCTGCTGCCCGTCGGTGGTCTGCTCTTCATCGGCGCCGGCCTGCTCGGCGCCGGCACGCTGAAGGACCTCGGCCTGGTGCTGTTCGTGGGTATGGCGGTGGCGTTCCTGACCTCCATCCTGGTGGCGACGCCGCTGCTGGCGCTGCTGAAGAACTACGACCCCCGCATCCAGGCGCACAACAAGCGGGTGCAGGCCCGTCGGGGTACGCCGGGCCGTGGCGAGGTCACCGGCAAGGGTGCCCCGGCCCCGGTCGAGGGCGAGGCGGCCGACGCGCCGCTCGATCCCGACTCCGCCGCGCTGGCCGGCGCCGCCCCGAAGGTGGGCGCGCGGCCGGCGGGCAAGCGGCCGACCGGCGCCCGGGGCGGTCGCCCCGGCGGCGGCGGTAACCGGCCCGGCGGCGCCAAGCGGCGCTGACCGACCCCCGGGGTCGCCCCGGGAGGAAACGCCCGAACGGCGTCCGGCATGCTGTGCGAGCAGCATGCCGGACGCCGTCGTCGTGGGAAGGGAAACGAGACAGCCGTGACGGAGACCCACAGCACCGCGGCGCGCGGGGACAGCGGCCCGGAGGCCGCCCGGTTGGTGGCCAGCCGGGTGCTGGACGTGCCGGACTTTCCCCAGCCCGGTGTCCTGTTCAAGGACCTGATGCCGCTGTTCGCCGACGGGAAGGCGTTCCGCGAGGTGGTCGACGAGATCGTCGCGTACCACGGGCGGGACGGCTTCGACGTCGTGGTGGGCATCGAGGCGCGCGGCTTCGTCGTCGCGGCAGCTGTCGCGTACGCGGCCGGGGTGGGCGTGGTGCCCGTGCGCAAGGCGGGCAAGCTGCCCCGCCCGGCGCACTCGGTGTCGTACGCCCTCGAGTACGGCGAGGCCACCCTGGAGGTGCACGAGGACGCCTTCACCGCCGGCCACCGGGTGCTTGTCGTTGACGACGTGCTGGCCACCGGCGGCACCGCCGAGGCGACCCTGGACCTGGTCGAGCGGGCCGGCGGGACGGTCACCGGCTTCACCGTGCTGCTGGAGCTCGGCTTCCTGGGCGCGCGGGAACGGCTGGCGCCGCGTCCGGTCCATGCCCTGCTGACCGTTTGAACCCGGCCCGCCGGGCGGAGGTCGCGCCGACCGTCCGGCGGAGCGGCAGGGGACCGTCCGTGCGGGTAGCATTGCCCTTTGCTGACGCCGGCGGTACACCGTCCGGCGACGCGAGACCAGGCCGGCCGATGTTCGGCCGGTGTGTTTCCGGCGAGCGGTGAGGAGGCCGGTGTCCCACGATGTCGTCCCTCCGGCGGAGGGCACGGTGCACCCGACAGGCGACGCTGACGGCTCGGTGACCGACCGGAACGGCGACGCGCCGGCCCGGGTGGCGGGCACCGACAACGGCTCCGGCAGGGCTCCTGCCGACGACGCGGCGGCTCCGACCGGCGTCACGGCGAGCGCCACCACGGAGGCGTCCCCGGGCGCCGACGGGGTCGTGGTCCCGTTTCCGACCGACGCCGGCGTCGACCCGTCGCCGAGCGGTGGCTTCGGGCTGTCCAACGCGCCCACCGGTCGGCGGGTGCGCGCCCGGCTGGCCCGGTTCAACGCGCCCTGGCAGACCTCGCAGGTCAGCGAGGTGCTGGAGCCGCTCATCGCGAGTCACCGCGAGAACCACCCGAAGGCCGACGCGCGGCTGCTCCAGCGCGCCTTCGACACGGCGGCGCGGTGGCACTCCGGGCAGTACCGCAAGTCCGGCGACCCGTACATCACCCACCCGCTCGCCGTCGCCACCATCCTCGGCAACCTGGGGATGGACACCACCACGCTGGTGGCCGCGCTGCTGCACGACACCATCGAGGACACCGAGTACACCCTCGACGCGATGCGCGCCGACTTCGGCGGCGAGGTCGCCCTGCTGGTCGACGGCGTCACCAAGTTGGACAAGGTCAAGCTGGGCGACGCCGCCAAGGCCGAGACGATCCGCAAGATGGTCGTGGCGATGGCCAAGGACCCGCGGGTGCTGGTGATCAAGCTGGCCGACCGGCTGCACAACATGCGCACCCTGACCTTCCTGCCCCGCCCCAAGCAGGAGCAGAAGGCCAAGGAGACGCTGGAGATCCTGGCGCCGCTGGCGCACCGGCTCGGTATGAACACGATCAAGTGGGAGCTGGAGGACCTGGCCTTCGGCACCCTGTTCCCGAAGCGCTACGAGGAGATCAACCGGCTGATCGGGGAGCACCAGCCGCAGCGCGAGTCGCTGCTGCGGCAGGTCACCCAGAAGGTCGGCACCGACCTGAAGGCCGCCAAGATCAAGGCGGAGACGACCGGGCGGCCGAAGCACCTCTACTCGATCTACCAGAAGATGATCGTGCGGGGTCGCGACTTCAACGACATCTACGACCTGGTCGGCGTCCGGATCCTGGTCGACACGGTGCGGGACTGCTACGCGGCGCTCGGCGTGATCCACGCCAACTGGCAGCCGGTGCCGGGGCGGTTCAAGGACTACATCGCGATGCCCAAGTTCAACATGTACCAGTCGTTGCACACGACTGTCATCGGGCCCACCGGCAAGCCGGTGGAGATGCAGATCCGCACGTACGCGATGCACCGCACCGCGGAGTTCGGCATCGCCGCGCACTGGAAGTACAAGGAGCACAAGGGCACCCAGATCGTCGGCCCGCCGGCGCACATCGACGAGATGACCTGGCTGCGGCAGCTGCTGGACTGGCAGCGCGAGGCGGCCGACCCGAGCGAGTTCCTGGACGCGCTGCGCTTCGACCTGTCCAGCCAGGAGGTGTACGTCTTCACCCCCAAGGGTGACGTCATCCCGCTGCCGACCGGGTCGACGCCTGTGGACTTCGCGTACGCCGTGCACACCGAGGTGGGGCACAAGTGCATCGGCGCGCGGGTCAACGGCAAGCTGGTCCCGCTGGAGTCGACGCTGTCCAACGGCGACGTGATCGAGATCTTCACGTCGAAGTCCGAGACGGCCGGCCCCACACAGGACTGGCTGGGCTTCGTCAAGAGCCCGCGCGCCCGCACGAAGATCCGCCAGTACTTCAACAAGGAGCGGCGCGAGGAGGCGATCGAGGCCGGCAAGGACGCGATCGTCAAGGCGATGCGCAAGCAGGGCATGCCGTTGCAGCGGATGCTCACCTCCGACGCGCTGATGTCGATCGCCCGGGACCTGCACCTCGCCGACGTGGCGTCGCTGTACGCGGCGGTCGGCGACAGTCAGGTCTCCGCGCAGTCGGTGGTGCAGAAGCTGATGGCCGCGTACGGCGGCGAGGAGGGCGCGGCGGAGGACATCGCCGAGACCGCCGTCGCCACCCGGCCGCCGCGCAGCCGCCAGAGCAGCAGCGACCCCGGCGTGGTGGTCCGTGGCGTCAGCGACGTGTGGATCAAGCTGGCCCGCTGCTGCACCCCGGTCCCCCCGGACTCGGTGTTCGGCTTCGTCACCCGCTCCGGCGGGGTGAGCGTGCACCGCGACGACTGCGCCAACGCCGAGGACCTGCGGGCCCAGGCCGAGCGGGTGGTCGAGGTGAGCTGGAAGCTCACGTCCGCCTCCACGTTCCTGGTGGCGATCCAGGTCGAGGCACTGGACCGGCACAAGCTGCTCGCCGACGTCACCCGGGTGCTCTCCGACGAGCGGGTCAACATCCTGTCCGCCACCGTCACCACCACCCGCGACCGGGTGGCGGTGAGCCGGTTCAGCTTCGAGATGGCCGACCCGAAGCACCTGGGCCACCTGCTGGCCACCGTCCGCAAGGTCGACGGGGTCTTCGACGCGTACCGGGTCACCTCGGGCGCCTGAACCCCGTACCCCGCACACGAGAGCGCCCGCCGGCTCAGCCGGCGGGCGCTTCCTCGTCTCGTGCGGGTGTCAGCCCTGCGGCGGGCTCATCGTGAGGTCGGTGATCGTGACCTCCTTCTTCGGGTGGCCGCCACCGGCCTGCTGGGCGAACGCCCCGTCGTCGCCGGCCTTGGCCACGTCCTTGACGATGTCCATGCCGCCGGTGACGGTGCCCAGCACCGTGTACGCCGGGTCCAGCGGCGAGTCGCCGTAGACGATGAAGAACTGGCTGCCGGTGCTGCCCGGCTGACCGGAGTTGGCCATCGCGATGACGCCCTCCGGGTACGGCGGGCGCTTGTCGGTGGGCAGGTTCTCCTCCGGCAGCCGGAAGCTCGGGCCACCCGTGCCGTCGGTGTCCCGCCAGCCCTTGCCGGTGGCGCTCGGGTCACCGCACTGCAGCACCTTGATGCCCTCGGTCACCAGGCGGTGGCACTTGCTGTTGTCGAAGAAGTTCTTCTCCGCGAGGTAGGTGAAGGCGCCCGCCGTGCACGGCACCTGCGACCGGTCGACCTTGGCCGTGATCGGGCCCAGGTTGGTGGTGATCGTCATGGTCTGCACGCCCTTGGCGGACTGCTGGTTGCTGGGCACCCCGACGTCCTTGATCTGCGGGGGCCGCTGGTCGGCGGGCATCGCGTTGTAGACGCACTCGCTGGCGCCGGGCGCCGAGGCGGCGGTGTCGCTCTTGTCGTCGTCGCCGCCGAGGGTCGTGGCCAGCCAGACGGTGCCGGCGACCACGAGCACCAGCACGGCCGCCGCGCCGACGATCGCCTGCGTCTGGCGGCGCTTGCGGGCCTTGGCCGAGCGCTCGGCCATCTCCTTCTCGAGTCGGGCGCGTGCCGCCGCGCGCTGCCGCTCTCTGGTGGACGTCACGCCTGGATCCTCCTGGCTGTTTGCTGCGGGGTGCCGCTCGGGTGGGGTGGGGCGACCGGTCAGCCGGCGCTCGGGCTGCTGGCCGGTGCACCGGACGGCGCCGGTGCCGCGCCGGTGACCGGCTCGCCGACCGTGAGGCTCTGGATCACCACGTCGGTCTTGGGCTTGACCTTGGCCCCGGTCCCATTGTCCACGGTCGGCAGGGCACCGATCTTCTCGACCACGTCGAGCCCACCGGTCACCTTGCCGATCACCGGGTACTTCGGGTCCGTGGTCGTGAAGTCCTTGAAGAAGATCAGGAACTGGCTGCCGTTGGTGCCGGGCGGGTTGGAGATCATCGCCACGGTCCCCTTGGGGTACGTCGGCGGCTGACCGGGCGCCGGGCTGGCCGACGGCGACGCCGACGGCACGGTCGGCACGTCCTCGTCGTAGAACGAGTAGGTCGGCCCGCCGAGGCCGGTGCCGCTGGGGTCACCGCAGCGCAGCGCGCCGTCGGCGGTGATCTCGTGGCACTTGGTGTTGTCGTAGAATGACCGGCTCGCCAGGTGGGCGATGCTCGCCGCGGCGCAGGGGGAGTTGGCCAGGTTCAGCTCGGCGGTGATCGGCGCACCCTGGTTGGTGGTGACCGTCATCGCCCGGGTGCCGTCGGTCGGCAGGCCCTTGGTCGCCGGCGTGCCGACGTCCTTGAGGTTGGTGTTGGCGGTCGCGTCCTGCGGCGTCCAGAGGCAGGTGTCCTCCGCGGCGGTGTCCTTCTTCGGATCGGAGTCGAACGCCCCGAGCGCCCAGGCCGAGCCGGCCACGATCACCGCGAGGACCAGGAAGGCGCCGACACCGGCCTGGATCTGCCGGCGGCGCCGCGTGGCGGCGGCCCGGCGAGCCAGCTGCCGGTCGAGCTTGGCCCGCGCCAGTTTGCGCTGCCGGTCCCTGCTGGAAGCCACAGGTGCTCCCCTTTCCTCTGCCTGGTCGTCACCGGCGGCCGGGTACCCCGGCCCGTCCGGGCTCGCGTGTGCCACGCCACACGCCCGCCAGAGTGTACGGCTAGTGACTGGGAATGTGGTGTACGAGGTCCACCCCGCCGCCAGCAGCCCATATCGTGCGATGTCACTGTGTCGGATGGGGCCGGGGGGGCGGACGCGGCAAACGCGCTCGCCCCGCCGGTTAGGCTGCTGGGCAGGACGACAGCTCGACGGAGAGGACAGCGCCCGTGCTCGTGGCCGGCTTTCCCGCGGACGCCTTCGGCACCAACTGCTATGTGGTGGCCACCGCGCCGGGGGAGCAGTGCGTGGTGGTCGATCCCGGCATCGGGGTGCTCGACCAGCTCGACGCGCTGCTCGCCGAGCACCGCCTGCATCCGGCCGCCGTGCTGCTCACCCACGGCCACCTGGATCACACGTTCTCGGTGGCGCCGGTCTGCGGTGCGCGCGGGATCACCGCGTACGTGCACCCCGGCGACCGGGAGATGCTCGCCGACCCGGCCAAGGGCCTGTCGACCGATCTGACCTCGCTCTTCGGTGGCCGGCTGAGCTACACCGAGCCGGAGGACGTGGCCGAGCTGACCGACGGCGCGACCCTCACGCTCGCCGGCCTGGAGATCGCCGTCGACCACGCCCCGGGCCATACCGGCGGGTCGGTGCTGTTCCGGCTGCCCGGCGCCGGGTCGGGGTGGGAGGCCGACGAGATCTGCCTCTCCGGCGACGTCCTCTTCGCCGGCTCGATCGGCCGCACCGACCTGCCCGGCGGCAGCATGCCGGCGATGCTCACCAGCCTGCGCGACAAGATCCTCCCGCTGGCCGACGACACCGTCGTGCTGCCCGGGCACGGCCCCAGCACCACCATCGGCCGCGAGCGCGCCAGCAACCCGTACCTCATCGAGGTGGCCGGCGCGGCGCCGGCCGCTCCCACCCGGGGCCTCTAGTTCTTCGTCCGCGCCGCGCGCGGACCCACGACACCACCGCGCCGCGGGCGCGGGATCGCAAGGAGTACGCCGATGAGCAAGCCCACGCCCATCTCCGGTTTCCCGGAGTGGACCCCCGGCCAGCGGATGATCGAGCAGTTCGTGCTCGGCAAGATCCAGGACACCTTCGAGCTGTACGGGTTCGCACCGCTGGAGACCCGCGCCGTGGAGCCGCTGGACCAGCTGCTGCGCAAGGGCGAGACCTCCAAGGAGGTCTACGTGGTCCGGCGGCTGCACGCCGACGCCGAGGGATCCGGTGGCGACGACCAGCTCGGCCTGCACTTCGACCTGACCGTGCCGTTCGCCCGGTATGTGTTGGAGAACGCCGGCAAGCTGCACTTCCCGTTCCGCCGCTACCAGATCCAGAAGGTGTGGCGGGGTGAGCGGCCGCAGGAGGGCCGCTACCGGGAGTTCGTCCAGGCCGACATCGACATCATCGACCGGGACACCCTGGCCCCGCACCACGAGGCGGAGATGCCGCTGGTCATCGGGGACGCGCTGCGCGCCCTGCCCATCCCGCCGGTGACCATCCAGGTCAACAACCGCAAGATCTGGGAGGGCTTCTTCCGCGGCATCGGGGTGACCGACCCGGAGGCGGCGCTGCGCACCGTCGACAAGCTCGACAAGATCGGCCCGGCGAAGGTGGCCGAGCTGCTGGCCGAGACCGCCGGGGCGAGCGAGGCTCAGGCCAAGGCATGCCTGGCGCTGGCCGAGATCTCCGCCCCGGACGCCTCGTTCGCCGACGCCATCCGGGCGCTCGGGGTGAGCGACCCGCTGCTCGACGAGGGCGTCGAGGAGCTGGTCCGGGTGGTGGACACCGCCGCCGAGCACTCGCCCGGCCTCTGCGTGGCGGACCTGCGCATCGCCCGTGGCCTGGATTACTACACGGGCACCGTCTACGAGACCCAGCTGCGTGGCTACGAGCGCTTCGGCTCGATCTGCTCCGGCGGCCGGTACGACAACCTGGCCAGCGCCGGCGCCACCTCGTACCCCGGGGTGGGCATCTCGATCGGCGTGACCCGGCTGCTCGGGCTGCTCTTCGGCGCGGGGGAGCTGTCGGTCTCCCGTTCGGTGCCCACCTGTGTCGTGGTGGCCGTGGCCGACGAGGAGCAGCGCTCGGCCAGTGGCCGGATCGCGTCGGCGCTGCGCCGGCGGAGCATCGCCACCGAGGTGTCGCCGAGCGCGGCGAAGTTCGGCAAGCAGATCCGCTACGCCGAGCGGCGCGGCATCCCGTACGTCTGGTTCCCGGGGGCCGACGGCGCTCCGGACGAGGTGAAGGACATCCGCTCGGGTGAGCAGGTCACGGCCGACGCGAGGGAGTGGGCGCCGCCCCGGGAGGACCTGAAGCCGAAGGTCGGTTGAGTGTCACGACTGGCGCGGACGGCCGCGGGGACCTACGGTAGCGTAAGTTACGCCACCGTAGGGAGTTACTCGTGACCGTGAGCACGACACTGAGCCAGACCGCCCTGCTCGTCGAGCTGGAGCCGGTCGTCGCGCGCAACCTGGACCGCCACCTCTCGCTGGCGAAGGAGTGGTTCCCGCACGAGTACGTGCCGTGGAGCGAGGGTCGCACGTTCGACGGGCCGCTCAATGGTGAGGCGTGGTCGCCGACCGACTCGACCATCCCGGACGTCGCCCGTACCGCGCTGATCGTCAACCTGCTGACCGAGGACAACCTGCCCTCGTACCACCACGAGATCGCCACCCTGTTCGGCCGAGACGGCGCGTGGGGCACCTGGGTGCACCGGTGGACCGCGGAGGAGGGCCGGCACGGCACGGCCATCCGCGACTACCTGACCGTCACCCGGGCGGTCGACCCGGTGGCGCTGGAGCGCGCCCGGATGACCCACATGTCCGCGGGCTACGTCAACGTGCACGACGACGAGGTGCTGCACTCGTTGGCGTACGTCTCGTTCCAGGAGCTGGCCACCCGCATCTCGCACCGCAACACCGGCAAGGCCACCGGCGACCCCGCCTGCGAGGCGCTGCTGGCCCGGGTCGCCGCCGACGAGAACCTGCACATGGTCTTCTACCGCAACCTGCTCGCCGCCGCGTTCGAGCTGGCCCCGAGCCAGGCCATGCGGGCGGTCGCCGACGTGGTGGCCAACTTCCAGATGCCCGGCAACGGCATCGACGGCTTCGCCCGCAAGTCGGTGGCGATCGCCCTCGCGGGCATCTACGACCTGCGCCAGCACCGCGACGAGGTGTTGCAGCCGGTGCTGCGCCAGTGGGACGTCTTCAACGTGACCGGCCTCGACGCCGACGGCGAAGCCGCCCGCGAACAGCTCGCGGCCCAGCTGGAGGCCCTGGAGAACGCGGCGGCTCGCTTCGAAGAAAAGCGCGACGCCCGAGCAGCCCGCCTAGCCCTCCGCTAACCCCACCCCACCCCGCGCCCCCACCCCACCCGCCACACTCCGTTGATCATGAAGTTATTGCCGCGACACGCCGACGAGGCGGGCAATAACTTCATGATCAACCCGCCGTTTGGGGCGGTGGGGCGGTGGGGCGGTTGGGGGGGGTCAGGGGGTTGGGGGGAGGGGGAACAGGAGGCAGGTGCTTGTGGCGTGGGCGATCAGGCGGGCGTTCGCGTCGGTGAGGCGGGCTTCGGCCAGGGCCGTGCGGCGACCGCGTTGCAGCACCGTGCCCTCGCAGCGCAGCGTGCCGCTGTCGACGGTGACCGGGCGCAGGAACTTCACGTTCAGGTCCAGCGAGGTGTAGCCGACCCCGGCGGGCAGCGTGGTGTGCACGGCACAGGCGGCGGCGGTGTCCAGCAGGGTCGAGATGACGCCACCGTGGACGGTGCCCAGCGGGTTGTAGTGGAACTCCTGGGGGACCAGCTCGACGGCGACCCGACCCTCGTCGGCCTCCATCCGGGCCATGTCGATCAGGTGCATCACCGGGGGTGCGGCCAGTTCTCCGGCGATCATCGCGCGGAGAAGGTCGATGCCGCTGCGCCGACCGACCTGCGCGGCGTTGGCCGCCGGGTCGGACCAGGTGAAGGTACGGCTGCGCGCCGGCTCCTGGGTCTGTGTCATGGACGCAGCGTCGCAGGACGTTGCTGAGTCTGTCAATGAGACCTAGCCTGGTCGGATGAGACCCGGGGCACTGGACTGGTCGGTGGAGAACTGCACCATCGCCCGCGCGATGGAGATCCTCGGCGAGCGGTGGACCATGGTGGTGCTGCGCGAGGTGTTCAGCGGCGTGCGGCGCTTCGACGACATGCGGGTCCGCACCGGTATTCCGCGCCAGGTTCTCACCAACCGGCTGGCGGTGCTCGTCGAGCGGGGCGTTCTGCGTCGTGAGCCGTACCGGGAGCCCGGCAGCCGGCTGCGCCACGAGTACCGGCTGACGGAGAAGGGTCTGGCCCTCTGGCCGGTGCTGGTCGCCGTGCTCGGGTGGGGTGACCGGTACCTGGCCGACGCCGAGGGCTCGCCGTTGAGCGTGGGGCATCGCGACTGCGGCGCCCCGGTTCGCGTCGAGCTGCGCTGCGCCGAGGGGCACCCGGTGGATGATCCCCGCGACGTGCTGCCCCGCCCGGGTCCCGGCGCGCGCCGCCGTACCCTCTGACGCCGCCCACCGCCGTCCGCCGTGCGGCCCGATCCGTGGTGATCCGGCGGCGGGGGTTGTGGCGTGAACGGCGTCGGACGGCGAGTGGTGTCCGAAACGGATCCGGCGGTCCTCAGGGGTGTGACGGCAGGTGCCCGCGAACGTGTCCGCGGTGTTGCGGCGGTGTGACTGGCGCGGGTCGACGAATTCGGGCGAAACCAGGTCTTGTCAATGATCTTAAGTATGTGAATACTTCTGTTCACTCGGCCGGTTCTCGCAGATCGGCCGGGTCGCCCCTCGGGTCAGCCACCCCCGGCCAGACCCGTCTCCCCCGCCCAGGAGGTTTGTTACATGCGACCCACGAGGTCCTCATTCCGCGTTGCGGCGACTGTTGCCGTGAGCGGAACCCTGGTCGTCGGCTCGCTCATCGGCGCACCCGCCCAGGCCGCCCCCGCCGCCTCGCCCGACGCCGCCGCCGCCCTCTCCGCTCAGCTCGGCGACCGCTCCGCCGGCTCGTACATCGACGCCAGCGGCAAGACCGTCGTCACGGTGACCGACGCCGCCGCCGCCCGCACGGTCAGCAAGGCCGGAGCGAGCGTCCGGTACGTCACCCGCGGCGCCGCCGAGCTGAACCGGGCCACCGCCGAGCTGGAGCGCTCGGCGAAGATCCCGGGCACCGCCTGGTGGAGCGACCCGATCACCAACCAGGTGGTCGTCTCCGTCGACAGCACCGTCACCGGCGCCAAGCTGGAGCGGGTCAAGGCCGCTGCCGCGCGCGCCAACGGCGCGGTACGCGTCGAGGCCGAGGCCGGCGTGCTCAGCACCCGCATCTCGGGTGGCCAGGCCATCTACACCGGCGGCTACCGCTGCTCGCTCGGCTTCAACGTGCGCAGCGGCAGCACCTACTACTTCCTGACCGCCGGGCACTGCACCAACCTCGGCACCAACTGGTACTCGAACTCCAGCCAGACCAGTCTGCTGGGCACCCGTGCCGGCACCAGCTTCCCGGGCAACGACTACGGCATCGTGCGGCACAACAACTCCGCGAACGCCGCCGGCAACGTCTACCTCTACAACGGCAGCTACCGGGACATCACCGGCGCCGGCAACGCGTCGGTCGGCCAGTCGGTGCAGCGCTCCGGCAGCACCACCGGCCTGCGCAGCGGCTCGGTGTCCGCGACCAACGCCACGGTGAACTACGCCGAGGGCTCGGTCTCCGGCCTGATCCGCACCAACGTCTGCGCCGAGGGTGGCGACAGCGGTGGCTCGCTCTTCTCCGGTAGCACCGCGCTCGGCCTCACCTCCGGCGGTAGCGGTAACTGCAGCAGCGGCGGGACGACCTACTTCCAGCCCGTCACCGAGGCCCTGAGCGTCTACGGCGTCAGCGTCTTCTGATCGATTCACCGCCCGCGGGTCGCCGGAACCCTCCGGCGGCCCGCGCCGCGCGTCCGGGGGTGGGCCGTCCGCCCCGGCGCCCGCGCCGCCTCAGGCGAGGCGATCCGGCCCGTCCGTGGGAAGCAGGGGATCCGGGGGTACGACACCGGTCGTCGGCAGGGCGGGCCCCAGCGGCGTGGCGCCGTCGGTGGCCCAGGCGAGGTGCGCCCGTCGGGCGGAGAGGACCGCCAGCAGCGGCCAGAGTGACACGCCCACCGCCGTCACCCGTTCGGCCAGGCCGGTCCGGGATCCGCTGGTCACCTCGAACGCGAACCAGCCGAAGAGGGCGAGCAGCACGATCGTGGCGCTCAGCGCCACGCCCCGCCGAAACGCCCAGGGCGGCTGCGGGGCTCGCGGATGTGCGGCGTCCGGGCCACGCGGCAGCCGCAGCGCCGACCCGGCCGGCCAGAGCGCCAGCGCCAGGACCGCGACGGTGGCCGCGACGCCGTGACTGAGGGAGCCGCCGACCGCCGGCCGGGGAAAGGCGACAAGCGCGATGGTCGCCACGCCGCCGACGGCGAGCAGGAAGCGGCTGGGCAGCCCGGCCGCGTGCAGCACCGCGGCGATCGCCAGGTAGCAGCAGCCGAGCAGCAGCAGACAAGTGATCATGATCCAGGAGTCGGTGGCGTCGTGCCCGGCCAGTTCGCTTATGGTGTCGCGGACCGGGTCGTACCCGGCCGGCTGCCGGGCGCCCGCGACCGTCCAACCGCCCACCAGCAGCACCGGCGCGGCCACCGCCGTGGCGACGCCCCAGTTTGGTACGGCGCGCATTCGGCCACGTTAACCGGCGCGACGGCCCGGCGAGCCGGGTTCGTCAGGCTGCCCACCGGCGCAGCGCGCGGCCTGCCGCCTGCTCACCTGCGAATCGTGCCGGCCTGCCGGGTGCCCCCGAGCGGGGCCGGCCACCCCTGACAGAATGCGGGTGAGGACTGTTCCACGATGAGGAGTTGCCAGCCGTGATCCGTACCCACAATGCCGGAAGCCTGCGCGCCGCGGACGCCGGCTCGACGGTGACGCTCGCCGGGTGGGTGGCCCGCCGGCGTGACCACGGCGGCGTCATCTTCGTCGACCTGCGCGACGGCTCCGGCGTGGTCCAGGTGGTGTTCCGCGAGGAGGACGCGCACGCGCTGCGCAACGAGTTCTGCGTGAAGGTCACCGGCGAGGTGACCCGCCGGCCGGCCGGCAACGAGAACCCGGAGCTGCCCACCGGCGACGTCGAGGTGACCGCCGTCGAGCTGGAGGTGCTCTCCGAGGCCGCGCCGCTGCCGCTCCCGGTGGACGACCAGGTCGAGGCCGGTGACGACCTCCGCCTGCGGTACCGCTACCTGGACCTGCGCCGCAGCGGCCCGGCGAACGCGCTGCGGTTGCGCTCGCGCGCCAGCCACCTCGCCCGGGGGGTGCTGCACGAGCGGGACTTCCTGGAGATCGAGACCCCGACGCTGACCCGCTCGACGCCCGAGGGCGCCCGCGACTTCCTGGTGCCCGTGCGACTCCAGCCCGGCAGCTGGTACGCGTTGCCGCAGTCGCCGCAGCTGTTCAAGCAGCTGCTGATGGTCGGCGGCATGGAGCGGTATTACCAGATCGCGCGCTGCTACCGCGACGAGGACTTCCGCGCCGACCGGCAGCCCGAGTTCACCCAGCTCGACATCGAGATGTCGTTCGTCACTGAGGACGACGTGATCGACCTCGGCGAGGCGATCGTCTCGGCGCTGTGGAAGGACCTGGCCGGGCACGAGATCAGCCGGCCGATCCCGCGGATCACCTGGCACGACGCGATGGCCCGCTACGGCTCGGACAAGCCGGACCTGCGCTACGGCGTGGAGCTGACCGAGCTGACCGACTACCTGCGCGGCACCGAGTTCCGGGTGTTCGCCGGGGCGATCGACGCGGGCGGCTACGTGGGCGCGGTGGTGATGCCCGGTGGCGCGGCGCAGAGCCGCAAGGAGCTGGACGGCTGGCAGGACTGGGCGAAGGCGCGCGGCGCGCGGGGCCTGGCGTACGTGGTGCTGGACGCCGAGACCGGCGAGGCGCGCGGCCCGGTGGCCAAGAACCTGTCCGCCGAGCACCTGGGCGGGCTCGCCGACGCGGTCGGCGCCAAGCCGGGCGACGCGGTCTTCTTCGCCGCCAGCGCCAACGCCCGTGAGGCGCAGGAGCTGCTGGGCGCGGCCCGCGTCGAGATCGCCAAGCGGGCCGGCCTCATCGACGAGAGCGCCTGGGCGTTCTGCTGGGTGGTCGACGCGCCGATGTTCGAGAAGACCGACGAGGGTGGCTGGACGGCTGTGCACCACCCGTTCACCTCGCCGAACGCGGAGTGGGTCGACCGGTTCGAGGAGGCGCCGGACCGCGCCTTGGCGTACGCGTACGACATCGTCTGCAACGGCAACGAGATCGGCGGCGGGTCGATCCGTATCCACCGGGGCGACGTGCAGAAGCGGGTGTTCGACCTGCTCGGCATCACCCCCGAGGAGGCGCAGGACAAGTTCGGCTTCCTGCTGGAGGCGTTCAAGTACGGCGCACCGCCGCACGGCGGCATCGCGTTCGGCTGGGACCGGGTCTGCATGCTGCTGGCCGGCGCGGACTCCATCCGTGAGGTCATCGCGTTCCCGAAGACCCGGGGCGGCTTCGACCCGTTGACCGGCGCGCCGACCCCGATCACCGCGCAGCAGCGCGCCGAGGCCGGCATCGACGCCAAGCCCAAGCCGCAGCCGCCGGCCCACGCCGGCACGGCCGGCCCGGCAGCCCCGGTAGCCGACCCGGTCTGACCGCACCCCCGGCCCCTGCTTGGGTGATCAAGAGGTTTGCGTCGAGCAATCCCCCCCCGAAGTAGGAAAACACATTTTAGTTCGGGGGGGGGTTGGGTTGGTGTCGGGTGGTTTTTTATGGAAGATCACA